>JBOHKZ010000221.1:0-2982 GCA_050729355.1 Phenylobacterium sp.
GCGTGGCGGAGCCCGTGGCGGCCGCAGCAGGCGCGGCCGCAGCCGCGGCCGGCGCGGCGGGCTTGGTCTTGGAGGCCACCCAGGCGTCGAAGTCCGCCTGGCTCACGACCTTGACCTCGATGGGCATGAAGGCGTGGTCGACGCCGCAGAGTTCACGGCAGCTGCCGTAGAAGGTGCCGACCCGGTCGACCTTGAACCAGGTGTGGTTGACCTTGCCGGGGACCGCGTCGGTGATGATCCCGAACGAGGGGACGGCGAAGGCGTGGATCACGTCGGCGCCGGTGACCAGCACCTCGACCACCTGGTTGACCGGGACCACCAGCGGCTCGGTGGCGGCCAGCTTGTACGGCTTGCCGGCGGCCTTGGCCTTGTCCTCAGGCAGGATGTTGGAGACGAATTCCGGGATCTTCTGGTCGGGGTATTCGTAGCCCCAGTACCACTGATAGCCCGTGGCCTTGATGGTCATGTAGGGCTTCGGCATGTCGTTGTAGTTGAACAGCAACCGGAACGAGAAGATCGAGATGAAGACCAGGATCAGCACGGGAACCAGGGTCCACACGACCTCGATGACCGTGTTGTGGCTCCAGCGCGCCGGAATCGGGTTCGACTTCTTGTTGTAGCGGATGACGCACCAGATCAGCAGCGCCAGCACGAACAGCGTGATGACCGTGATGATCGGCATCAGGATCATGTTGTGGAAGAAGATCGCGTCGTCCCGGAGCGGGGTCACCCCCGGCTGCAGGTCGATGGCGCCCGGCGTGGGCTGGCCAACTTCATCCGCAGCGAACGCCGCAGCGCTCCAGAACGCTGTCATTGCACTCGCGGCGATCCCGGTCGCCAGCGCCCGCATACCCTGAAACCTCGACTTCATGTCCCCTCGGTCTGGTTGGCCGCGTCTCGCAAAACTGACGATCGCCGACTGTCAGAGAGGCGCACAAACGCGGTCGGCGCGTCCACACGGCCCCTCAGCGCGGGTGCATACGCGCATCGCTAGGGCTTGCCAAGGCGCTAGGGAGCCTACAAGGCCGCCTTGTGTTTGACGCTCATTCGCCGACCTGCGTTCGAAGGAATCGCCGTGCACCTGAGCCCTGACGCCGAACAGCGCATCCGGAACGATTTCAACGCTCTCGTGAACCTCGAGCCGGCCGAGCTGCGGGCGTGGCTGAAGACGCCGGAAAGTCACAGAGTAGGGATGATCCGCCGGGGCGAAACCGAATCGGTGGGGCGGCAGTCGGCGAAGAAGATCCTCGCCATCCGGGCCAAGCCGATCGCCGACCTCACCGACGCCGACTACGCCCATATGAAGAAGGTGATCGGCTACTGCCGCCGGCACCTGGCGCAGCGCCCCTGGGGCGATGTGTCCGCGACCCGCTGGCGCTGGAGCCTGATGAACTGGGGCCACGATCCGCTCCGCGGCCGTAAGTCCGGGTGACGCGGGGCCGGGCGCTCCCTACATTGCTTGCATGAACGCGATTTCCCCCGCCCCTTCGATCCTCGAGTCCGCCGGCATCAGCCCCGAGCGCGCCGGCGACATTCTCAACGAGGCCCTGAAGGGCGCCGACGACGGCGAGCTCTTCGTGGAGCGATCCGAGAGCGAGTCCTTCCTGTTTGACGACGGCCGCCTGAAGTCGGCGGCCTACGACGCGACCGAGGGCTTCGGCCTTCGCGTGGTGGCCGGCGAGACGGCGGGCTACGCCCACGCCAGCGAGATCTCCGAGGCGGCCATCGCCCGCGCCGGGCAGTCCGCATCGCTGGCCAAGCGCGGCTATTCCGGCCATGCGGCCGAGCCGCCCCGCGCCACCAACGCCAAGCTCTATGGCGAGGAAAACCCGCTCGCCTCCCCCGGCTTCTCCGACAAGGTCGCGCTGCTGCAGGAGATCGACGCCTGGGCCCGCGCCCGCGATCCGCGGGTGGTGCAGGTCATGGCCTCGCTGGCCGGCGAGCGCCGCACGATCGAGATCCTGCGCGGCGACGGGCGGCTGATCCGCGACATCCGGCCGCTGGCCCGCATCAACGTCCAGGTCACCGTCGAGCGCGATGGCCGGCGCGAGAGCGGCTACTCGGGCGCCGGCGGCCGCGCCGGCTTCGAAACCTGGATCACGCCCAAGACCTGGCAGGAACAGGTGGACGAGGCGCTGCGCCAGGCCCTGGTCAACCTTGAGGCCATCCCCTGCCCGGCCGGCGAGATGGACGTGGTGCTCGGTCCGGGTTGGAACGGCGTGCTGCTGCATGAAGCGGTCGGCCACGGGCTGGAGGGCGACTTCAACCGCAAGGGCACGTCGGCCTTTTCCGGCCGCATCGGCGAGCGGGTGGCGGCGCCCGGCGTAACCGTCTTCGACGACGGCTCGATCCTCGGCCGCCGCGGCTCGCTGACCGTCGACGACGAGGGCACGCCGACCAGCCGCACCATCCTCATCGAGGACGGGATCCTGGTGGGCTACATGCACGACCGGATGAGCGCGCGGCTGATGGGCCTGCAGGCTACCGGCAACGGCCGTCGCCAGTCCTACGCTCACATGCCGATGCCGCGGATGACCAACACCGGCATGCTCGGCGGCGACCACAATCCCGCCGAGATGATCACCTCGACCAAGCGCGGCCTCTACTGCGCCAACTTCGGCGGCGGCCAGGTGGATATCACCAACGGCAAGTTCGTCTTCCAGTGCACCGAGGCCTACCTCATCGAGGACGGCAAGGTGACGACGCCGGTGAAGGGCGCGACTCTGATCGGCGACGGACCGTCGGCGCTGACCCGGGTGACCATGATCGGCGACGACTTCGGCTTCGACCCCGGCGTCGGCGTCTGCGGCAAGGCGGGCCAGAGCGTCCCGGTCGGCGTCGGCCAGCCGTCGCTGAAGATCACCGGACTGACCGTCGGCGGCACCAGCCTCTAGCTCCGGCGTCGAGCCGAACTCATTTCCAGCACACCGTCATCCCGGACGGCTGAAAAGCCGAGCCGGGACCCAGGGTCCCACGCAATGC
>JBOHKZ010000222.1:0-6849 GCA_050729355.1 Phenylobacterium sp.
CCCCATTCCCGAATGGTGGACCAGCGCCGCTCCTTATCCTCGACCAGCGCATCGAGGCCGAACGCCCCGGCCAGCAGGAAGCCGAACACAAAGCTCCCGTGGAGGTTGGCCCAGAGAGTCATCAGCAGCGCTGCGGCCAGGCGCGGCGCGCGATGATGCTCACGGGCTGTTGCCAGTTCCCCGACCCACAACAACAGGACCGGGAGCATAAAGAGTTGCGGGCGGGCCAGCAGACTGGGCGTCGTACTCGCGAGCGCCAGCACGCTCACCAGGATGAGCGTGATGCCGCCGAGGTTGAATGACAGCCGCCGAACCAACAGCCAAGCGGCGGCGGCGGCGGCGGCGGCAAACGCCACGAGCAGGCCGGACCATCCGCCAGCACGCCACGCCAGCGCCATCAGCAGGTCCGACAACCATTCGTGCGCCACCCAGGGCGCACCGGCCTTCGTGTAGGAAAACACGTCCACATGCGGGACCCGCCCGTGGTCGAGAATCCAGCCGCCAGTCGCCAGGTGCCAGTAGGTGTCGGGGTCGCCGAAGAGCGATGGCGCGAACAGCACCACCGCCGCAAACGCTACCGCCGCCAGTGAAGGCGCAAGCACACGGGCCTGGGCTTCAATCCGGTTTTCACTCAACGGTCGCACCCCCCACAACTCCCCATGGTTAAGGTACGACGTATCAAGGGTTTGTATACGGCGTCGGCAGCCGCCGCCGGCCTGCAGGCCGCCTGAACCCGCGCCCCCCGGCGCCTTAGCTTTTCCGGTCGCGGGTCGGCGGGTCGGCTTCGCGCTGGCGGCGTTGGCGGTCCGCGTCTTCGTAGACCGCCGCGGCGGCGTCGTTCGGAACCGGTGGGGTCCGGGCCGCCTTGCCGCGTTTCGGCGCCCTGCCGGCCAGGTTGAGCGCGTGGAACGCGTGTTCGCCCTCACGGCCGAACAGGCTGCGGAGGCTCACGTCCATCTGGGGAGTGGAGTTCTCGATCCCCGCGGCGCGCAGTGCTTCGTGGATCTCCCAGGTGTAAGCGGCGTGCATGGTGCGGGTGTGCCGCGAGGATAGCGGGGACGGCCAGACCACCAGTTCGAAGTCCAGGCCGTTGGCGTCGAAACCCGTCAGCCAGACCTGGGTCTTGCGCAGATCGTCGTCGGGGAGGGTGAACGGCAGGGCCTTGGCGGCGGCCATCACCACGTCGCGGACCAGCGCCTTGTCGGCCTCCTCGGCGACCGAGAACGGCACGTGGATGCGCCGCGTCTGCTCGTTGTAGGTCCAGTTGGTGACCCGGCTCTGGGTCATGATGGAGTTCGGAATCACAACGTTGAGGTTGTCGTTGGTGCGCAGCCGCGTCGCCCGCGGGCCGATCTCCACGACCTCGCCGCGGACGTCGCCGTCGACCTCGATGAAGTCGCCGATCTGGATGGCCGGATCGAAGATCAGCACCAGGCCGGAGACGAACTCCTTCACCACCCCCTGCAGCCCCAACCCGAGGCCGACCCCGGTCGCGCCCGCGAACACCGCCAGTGACGACAGGTCCACGCCCAGCATGGAGACGCCGGCCACCACGCCCACGATCATGATCACATAGCCGCCGATCTGTTCGACGATGTAGATGAGCGGCGCGCCCGTAACGAAGCGTTGGCGTGCGCGATCGAGCGCCATCCGCAAGAGCTGCACCAGGAGGAAGGCGCTCCCGACGATGGCGGCGGCGACGACCGCGCGCCGCCAGAACCCCGACCAGGGGCCGGACTGCAGCCAGTCGTGCGCGGCGCCGTAGATTTCCGGGGTGGCCATTCCCCACTGCCGCATGGCGGCGTCCGTACGACACTCCGGGATTTCCCTCAGGCCACCCCGGGAGAGCCGCGAGGCCGCCCTGCGTGTCGGCGACGGCTTTCGCCGCCAGCGCCCGCCGGTTATGACCGACGTTCATCGTCGCACGCATTGACGAGGACAATCATGAACGACGCCGCCAGCGAATCCGGACCCGACCTTACGCTGGGGGTGGCCGCCGACGCGGTGCCCGACGGCGGCATGTTGCGCGGGCATGTCGGCGACGCGGCGGTCTTGATCGCCCGGACGGGCGGCGTGCTCTACGCCGTCGGAGCCGAATGCACCCACTATCACGGCCCCCTGTCGGAGGGCCTGATCGTCGGCGACACCGTGCGCTGCCCCTGGCACCACGCCTGCTTCAGCCTTCGGACCGGCGAAGCGCTGCGGGCGCCCGCGATCGATCCGATCGAGCGCTGGGCTGTCGAGGAGACCGGCGGCAAAGTCTTCGTCAAAACGCGGATCGCCGCCGAGCCGGCCGCTCCACGGGCTGTCGGCAAGCCGCGGCGCGTGGTGATCGTCGGCGGCGGCGCGGCTGGCTTCGCGACCGCGGAAATGCTGCGACGCGAGGGATTCGACGGGACGGTGACGGTCCTCTGCACCGACGATCAGGCGCCCTATGACCGGCCCAACTGCTCGAAGGACTACCTCGCCGGCGAGGCGCCCGCGGAATGGATGCCGCTTCGGGATCCGGCCTTCTATGCCGACAGCAACATCGACCTGCGGCTGGGGGCGCAAGCCGCGGCGCTCGACACCACGGCCAAGACGGTCAGTTTGGCCGGCGGCCAGGTCGTGGGCTACGACGCCCTGGTCCTGGCGACCGGCGCCGAGCCGCAACGGCCGCCGGTTCCCGGCCTGGACGCTCCGAACGCCTATGTCCTGCGATCGCTGAAGGACGCCGAGGCGATCATCCGCGCAGCCGGGAAGGCGAAACGCGCCGCGGTTATCGGCGCCAGCTTCATCGGCCTCGAAGTGGCCGCCGCCCTGACGCACCGCGGCCTGGAGACCCACGTCATCGCACCGGAAACCGTCCCCCTGGAGCGGGTGATGGGCCGTGACGTGGGCGAGTGGATCCGGCGCGTGCACGAGAGCCACGGCGTGGTCTTCCATCTTGGCCGCAAGGTGCTCGGCTATGCTGACGGCCGCGTGACCCTGGACGAGGGCGAGCCGGTCGCCGCCGACTTCATCGTGGTGGGCGCCGGCGTGCGGCCGCGAACCGCGCTGGCGGAAGCCGCGGGACTGCACGTCGACAACGGCGTGGTGGTGGACGACCGCCTGCGCACGAGCGCCGAGGGCGTCTACGCGGCCGGGGACATCGCCCGGTATCCGGACCCGGTTTCGGGCGAACTCATCCGCGTCGAGCACTGGGTCCACGCCGAGCGCCAGGGGCAGCATGTGGCCCGCATGATCCTTGGCGAGGACGGGCCCTTCGCCGACCCCCCGTTCTTCTGGTCGGCCCACTACGACAAGACGGTCCGTTACGTCGGCCACGCGCAGACGTTCGATCCGCCGCAGATAGAAGGCTCGATCGACAAGGAGGACGCGCTGGTCCGCTTCAGCAACGCGGGCCGGCTCCTGGCCGTCGCCACGGTCGGCCGCGACCTCGCCGCCCTGCAGGCCGAAGCCGGACCGCTGCGCGCCAGGTTGAAACCGTGACGCAGAAACTCACCGACAAGCCGATCTCGATCGGGGCAGATCACCGCGGTGTCGCGCTCAAGGAGCGACTGAAGGCCTGGCTGCAGGCGAACGGCTACAGGACGAAGGACTGCGGAACCGACAACAGCGCCGAGCGGGTCGACGCCATGGACTACGCGCTTCAGCTGGTGGCTGAAATCAAGGAGAACCGGTCCGACTTCGCCATAGGGATATGCGGCAGCGGGCAGATGATGGCCATGACGGCCAACCGCTTCCCCTTCATGCGGGCGACCCTGCTTCATACAGTAGATGAGAGCGTTCCCGCGCGCGAACACGGTGACGCCAATATGCTGGTCCTGGGCGCGGACACCGTCGACGACGCCACCGCCGAGCACATTCTCAAGGCATTCCTGGATACCGCCCCCCTGGGTGGCCGCTATGCCGGACGCCGGGAACGATTGGCCAAGCTCGACGCTTCCGGGCTGTAGGGCGACTTCCGCCTTGGGCCAGCGCGGATGTCCCGGATAGGCGCCACCGAACGCTTGGCGCGGCCCACTTCAGCACCCCATAAGGCGCTCTATTTATTGGAAAAATTGGCGCGCCCGGAACGATTCGAACGTCCGACCCTCAGATTCGTAGTTCGCTCTGAGCTCACCGAAGGGTCTGCTCCTTTCCACGCTAAAGCACGCTAAGCGCTTTGTATTTGCTGTCTTTTTCGCGCTATGGTAGATTACGTCGTGGGCTGCCCCGCAAACTCCGGGGGGCGCTAACGCCGTCTTAAACGCCGTCTTAAAAATCCCCATGAGCGATCTCAGAGCCAACCTGAACGACAAGATGATCGGCCGACTAAGTCTGTCCGACGATGGACAGTACGTCGTCCGCGACACCGAGATGAAGGGCTTCTTCCTCGTGGTGGGAAAGCGGAAAAAGACCTTCACGGTCCAAGGCGAGTACCGGAAAGACGGCGCCCGCAGCTGGAAGAAGATCGCGCTCGGGACTTCGGAGGACATGACCACGCGCGACGCCCGGGTGGCGGCCAAGGCGGAGTTGGCGAAGATCGCCAAGGGCGAATACGCGGCTGAGCCGAAGCCCGAGCCGAAGCCGGACGCGAAGCCCACGACGGACATCACCCTCCGTCAGGCCTGGGCGCGCTACAAGGTGGCCCACCTTGAGCGGAAGGGCCGCAGCGAGAGGACGATCGCGGGTTACGCCGACCACGTGGAGCGGTTGCTCCGAGATTGGCTCGACAAGCCGCTGCGTGAGCTGGGCGAGGAGCCCAGCCTGGTGGCCACCCGCCATGACGAACTCACCACGAACTCCGGCCCCTATGCCGCCAACGGCTGCATGCGGACGTTGCGGGCTATCTACAACCACGCGCGGAAGAGCGTGCGCGGCCTGCCGCCGGAGAACCCCGTCACGGCTGTCGACTGGAATGAGGAGGAGCGGCGCGACTGCGCAATGGGTAGGTCGGACCTCCCCCGCTGGATGGCTGAGGCTGGACGCCTGCGAAACCCCATTCGCCGAGAATTCCATCTCTTCACGCTTCTGAGCGGGAGCCGGCCAACGGCCCTGAAGGTGGCGAAGATCGTCGACCTGAACCTGCGCGAGCGATTCCTGCACATCCCGGCCCCGAAGGGCGGAAAGAAGAAGGCGTTCGATATCGAGCTGTCCCGTCCGATGATCCGCTGCCTGATGCGCGCCATGCGCGCCAGCCGACTACTGCACCCGGAAGCGGCCGAGACCTGGATCTTCGCCGCGGACAGCGAACAGGGACATATTATCGAGCAGAAGGAGGATCGCGACGTGCTCTCCAAGTGGGGCAACGATCTGCGGCACACCTACCGAACGATCGGGCAGGAAGTCGTTCTGTCGCCGATCGACATGCACCTGCTGATGAACCACAGCATCAAGAAGGATGTGAACACCGGCTACATCACGCGCTCGAAGCTCCGCGACCACCTGCGCGCGTCGCAACAGGCGCTGTCGGCCTACATGGTGGCCGCCGGCACGGCGCCGGCCAAGGACGGCACGGCGCCAGAACGGGCTTGGCCGTTGTTGCCGTCCCGCCATATCGGCGATGAGGTGCTCGACCCCACCCCGCCCGATCCGCGGCTGGGAGTGCCGTGGAGCGCGGTGCGGAGAGGGGTCGGGCAAGTGTCGGTTGGGCGCATCGTTCCAGGCGTCGCCGCCTAGCCTCCGCCGACTCGTTAGACGATTACGACTTGGCGCCGCCGGCGTTAGTCGGCGGTGATCTCGCGGTCACACACGCACCATCTCAACGGTTGGGCCGGAGTTGGCCACGATCTCGCAGACCTCCAACACTTGGGCGTCGGTCAGCTGAATGGCATCGTACCAACTTGTTCGGGCGCGAGGCGCGAACCCGTCAGGGAAGACATCCGCCCAGGCCGTGAGGAGGCGCTCACCTTTGGCGGCGCTGTCGTGCTTCAGGGTGTTCACCAGATGCAGCACCGCCTCGAGCCTGGGGCTGACCGGATAGCCTCCGGCCAGGGTGCCGGCGCTGAGGACCTTATGGTCGGCCCGCCCGGTCAACTGGGTCCAGCGGCGGGCGGCCCGTTCCCAGTGATGATAGATCGCGATCACGTAGGCCTTACGCAGCGCCAGCAGCGCCTCGTCTGCGTCGGCGATGGATATCTCCAGCATTTGCGACTGGTCCCAGAGAACGTGGCCGTCCTCTGTCTCGCCAATCCAGTTGGTCGGATCGGCCTCGACCGCGGCCTCGTAGGCCTCAAGGTCTTGCTGGGCGCGGGTCCAGGCGGACCTCAGGGCCCCAACCGCCGTTTCGAAGCCGGCGCGCAGGGTGTTCACGCCATCCTGGAAGACCAACCCCTGCATGTTGAAATTGAGCTGGACCATTCGCGACCATGCGGGGTGCGACGCGGAACGTCCAAGGGCGAATTCCCCGCAGCCACGTGCAGCGCTGGGCTACCGGCGACGGCGAAGGATCACACGGGCTCCGACCGCGTCAGGACCAGCAGGGCTGCGCCGGCGAAAGCCTAGTAGATCGACAACAGGTCCTGCAGGACACGATTGACCCTACGCCCCAGCGGGGTCAGTCGGCGGGACCAACGGCGCGCCGGCGGCCACGCCTGCCAAGTGAACCGGGTAGAACGTTTGAAGGCGCGTGAGGACGCTGGCCGCAATGCCGGGTAGATGGATGTGAACGCCCAGGTCATTCCAAGGACGATCGGGATCCGCCGCGGCCGACGTCCAGTTCAGGCTGCTGACGACCACGTCGTCGTCGTCCCAGGTCACAAACTTCCCGTGCAGTAGCAGCTTGCCGGTTTTGATGAGTCTCACCCCGTTTTCGGCTGTCTCGACAATGAGTTCCCGGGCGTGACTCTTTTGAATGGGCCCGGTCACCATCGAATAGAGGATGGT
>JBOHKZ010000223.1:0-10393 GCA_050729355.1 Phenylobacterium sp.
GACGAGCGCACCCTCTTCGAGCTCGCCTACCAGCTTGAGGCGGCCCAGCCGTGGGCCCACCGCATCCCGCCGATCCACGGCTAGGCCGGGAACATCACGACGCCTGCGTAGTAGCGGCGCAGCAGGATCAGCATCGCCACCACGCCGATCAGCGACAGCAGCATCGTGGCCTGCAGCGGCGCGCCCAGCGCCACCAGGGCCGCCGCCATAAGGCAAGCCGAGCCCCGGCCGATGTCCCAGCCGGCCTCCCACGCCATCTGGAAGCGGAACGGGCACGGCGCGCGCGCCGCCATGTTGTAGGCCGCCGTCATGTGCGTCGGGTAATAGATCGTCGCCACGAACGCGCCCAAGGCGTTGGCCACCACGGCCAGCGTGGGCGTGTCGGCGACGGCGCGCAGCAGGATGGTAACGGTCAGGACCGCGAAGGACAGCCAGGCCGCGTGGACCCCCTTCCCTCCGTCCAGGCGTCGCCCCAGCACCAGGCCCAGCACCGCCGAGGCCAGCGCCGCCAACGCCATGGCGCCGCCGAACGCCGTGAAGCTCTGGCTGAGCGAGACGAAGAGCACGACCTGCCAGACGACGGTCGTCCCCGCTCCGATCCAGCCGTTCCAGAGGTACATCCAGAACCCGGGCTCGACGCCGGTGTAAGGCGCCTCGACCTCGGGCGGCACCGCGACATTGGGCATCCCCAGCAGCGGCAGGACCGCCAGGGTCTGCACCACCGCCACTGCGCCGAACGCGGCCTGCGGTCCCAGCGTCGCCAGCGCCCAGCCGCCCGCCACGGGCGCGACGATCCCCACCAGCGCGGCCACCGCCTCGCGGGCGCTGGTCTGGTGCCCGCGGTGCTCCGCGTCGCCGACCTGGCCGTAGTAGGTGTGATAGGCGGTCCAGTAGAAGGTCTCGCCCAGGGTCGCGACGGCGCAGAGCGCGAGCAGGCCCCAGCCGACGCCGTGCACCTGCGCCAGCACCGGATACTGCAGCGCCAGCAACACGGAGCCGAAGATCACCAGGGGCCGCAGGCCCACCCGCTTGGCCGCCATCAGCACCAGCGGCCGAAGGCAGAAGCGGCCCAGGTTGATCAGCGCAAAGGCGCAGAGGACGCTGGGGATCGGCACGCCCGCCTTGAGCAGGAAAGCGCCGAAGAACACCCCGCCGCCGGCCGAGGCCAGCACGTAGATCGCGGAGTGCAGATGCAACCGATTGACGGTCTTGTTCGCCAGAAAAGCCATGAAATGTCGCCCGGCGCGACGCGGAGGCCGCGCACCTGAAAGCCGTTGGGAGCAGCGCCGATCAATGGGCGCTGCGGCTGATCAGAAGGACGAGGTTGCCAAGGCTGAGCCCTTTCGTGGGACCATCCAGCCGTAACCGCGTTTGGCGGCGAGGTCTAGGCGGGCGTGAGCCCCTGCAGCCGCGCGGCGATCTCACGGACGCGCTCGGGGCCGCCCAGCAGCTGGCGGTTCTGGCCGATGCGCTTGAACCAGTAGTGAAGGCCCAGCAGGTCGGTCATGCCGATGCCGCCGTGCACCTCGGTCGCGGTACGCGCCACGAACCGGCCGATCTCGGACAGATGCGCCTTGGCGTGGGCGGCCATCAGCGGCGCCTCCGGCAGGCCCTGGTCGAAGGCGTAGGCGGCGTACCAGACCAGCGCCCGGGCCGGCTCCAGCTCGGCGGCCATCTCGGCGCACAGGTGCTTCACCGCCTGGAACGAGCCGATCACCCGGCCGAACTGCTTGCGCTCCTTGGCGTAGGCCACCGCCTTGTCGAGCATGGCCTGGCTGGCGCCCAGGGTCTCCGCCGCCAGCACGATCCAGGCTGCGTCGCGCAACCGGTCCAGCGCCTGATTGGAGGCGAGCGGGGACGCGGCCGTGTCCGCGAAGCTGATCTCCGTCAGACGCCGCGTCGCGTCGATGCTGTCCATCGAAGTCTGAGCGCCGCCGCCGGTCACCAGATGCAGCCGTCCCTGCCGGTCGGCGACGATCAGCAGGCCGGCGTCGCGCGCGTCGAGCGCGAAAAGCGATTTGCCGTTGAGTGTTTCGCCCGCCGCATCGACGCCCGCGCTGTCCCGCGCGCCAGCCACCGCCTCAGAGATGGCCACCCCCGCGGTGACCTCGCCCGCCGCCAGTTTCGGCAGCCATTCGGCCTGTTGCGCCTTCGACCCGGCGAGCGTGAGCGCCAGGGGCGCCAGCACGGCCGAGCCCAGGAACGGCGCCGGGGCCACGGCCGCGCCCAGCGCTTCCGCGGCGATCGCCGCTTCCACCATGCCGAGACCCAGGCCGCCGTGCTCCTCGGCGATCAGCAGGCCCGGCAGGCCAAGTTCGGTGAGACCGCCCCAGAGATCGGGCGCCGTTTCCTGCTCCTGGTCGGCGAACCGGCGCACCCGCTCGAGCGGCGAGAGCTGCTCCAGCGCCTTGCCGACGCTGGCCTGCAGCAGCTTCTGGTCTTCGGAGAGCGCGAACCGCATCAGGCCTTCGCCGCGCTGGGTTCGCGCGGCATGCCGAGGCCGCGTTCGGAGATGATGTTCTTCTGGATCTGGGCGGTGCCGCCACCGATGATCAGCCCCAGGTCGAACATGTAGTTCCACTGCCAGCGGCCCTTGGCGCGCAGGTGCGGGCCGTCGTGGTAGAGGATGCCGAGCTCGCCCAGCGCGTCGATCGCCAGCGCCGCCAGCTGATGGTTCAGCTCGCAGCCCTGCAGCTTCACCACAAGGCCCGCCACGCCGGCAGGCTCTCCGGTGATCTGTGAGGTTAACAGCCTCAACCCGTTGAATTTCATCGCTATCACCCGCGCCTGAAGCTGCATGAGCCGGTCACGGAAGATGGGATTGTCGACCACGCGATGGCCATCCACGGTCTCGGTCTTCATCACCTCGATCAGGGCGTTCAGCCGCGCTTCCGTGGCGTTGGGATCGCCCAGCATGCCGCGCTCGTGCTTCAGCGTCGTATTGGCCACGAACCAGCCCCGCCCGCGCCCGCCGACCACCTGATCGCGCGGCACCCGCACGTCGCTGAAGAACACCTCGTTGAACTCCGCCTGCCCGGTCATGGTCGTCAGCGGCCGAACGTCGATCCCGGGCGTATCCATCGGGATCAGCACGTAGGAGATGCCTTCGTGCTTGGCCGCGTCCGGCTCCGTGCGGATCAGGGCGAACATCATCTGCGCGGCGTGCGCCGTGCTCGTCCAGATCTTCGACCCGTTGATGACGAAGTCCTCGCCGTCCTCGACCGCCTTGGTCTGCAGGCTGGCGAGGTCAGAGCCCGCGCCAGGCTCGGAGTAGCCCTGGCACCAGACGATGTCGCCGCGCAATGTCGGGCCGATCCAGCGGGTCTTCTGCTCTTCCGATCCCACTTCCAGCAGGGTCGGGACCAGCATCGAGACGCCCTGATTGGCGATGCCGCGCGGCGCGCCGGCGGCGATGAATTCCTCCGCGATGATCCGGCTCTTCAGGATGTCAGGTTGCGCGCCATAGCCGCCGTATTCACGCGGGATGGTGCGGGCCGCATAGCCGTTATCGATCAACAGCTTCTGCCAGGCTTTTACGTCGCGGGCCGCACCGCCGGCGTAGTCGCCTGCGTGGGTGGACAGGAAGCTGCGCACTTCCGTGCGGAAGGCGGCCATGTCGGGTGTTTCGGTGAGGTCCATGCTCGATCTCCCGGCGCCATGGTGATCGTTTCCGGCCCGAGCGCAACGGCGCCCTGGCGTCAGCTTGCAACGGATGCGGCTAAGCTTAGTTAATACGGCCACAGGAGATCTCCATGATCCGTCAGACGCTGTTCGTCGCCACCGGCCTCGCCGCGCTTTCGCTCGCCGGCTGCACCATGCCGGCGGGATCGCCTGACCCGCTCGTGGGGTTCGGCCCCAACCCGCCGATGGCCAAGCCTCAGAAGAGCCTGATCCCCACGGTCGGAGTTCCCGAGGTGGTGGGATGGCCGGCCGGCGCTGCGCCCAAGGCTCCGCCCGGGTTCGTGGTGACCCGGTTCGCAGAGGGGCTCGACCATCCGCGCTGGCTCTACGTCCTGCCGAACGGCGACGTGCTGGTGGCGGAGAGCGCTTCCGAGCCCTCGGCGGCCGATAATTCCAACCAGGGAATCAAGGGCTTCTTCCAGAAGCTTCTGATGAAAAAGGTGGGTTCGGCAAAGCCCAGCCCCAACAAGATCTTCCTGCTGCGCGACGCCGACGGCGACGGCTTGGCCGAGACCAAGACCCTCTTCGCCCAGGGTCTGACCCGCCCCTTCGGCATGACGTTGGTCGGCGGCGTCCTCTACGTCGCCAACGACAACGGCGTGGTGAGCTTCCCCTACGCCGACGGCCAAACCTCGGAGGAGGGCGTCGGGACTAAGGTGTTCGACCTGCCCGGCGGGCCGATCAACCACCACTGGACCAAGAACGTGGTCGCCAGCCCCGACGGGACCAAGCTCTACGCCACGGTCGGCTCCAACTCGAACGTCGGCGAAAACGGCATGCAGAACGAAGTCGGGCGGGCGGCGGTCTGGGAGTACGACATCGCGAGGGCCAAGCCGCGGGTCTTCGCCACCGGCATCCGCAACCCCAACGGCATCGATTTCGAGCCGACCACCGGCGTCATGTGGACCGTGTCCAATGAGCGCGACGAGATCGGCAACGACATGCCGCCGGATTTCCTGACCAGCGTGAAGGACGGCGCCTTCTACGGCTGGCCCTACAGCTACTACGGCCAGCACGTGGACGAACGCGCCAAGCCGGCCCGGCCCGACCTGGTGGCCAAGGCCATCTCCCCCGACTACGGGCTGGGTCCCCACACCGCTTCGCTGGGCCTGGCTTTCTACACCGCCGACGCCTTCCCGGCGCAATACAAGGGCGGCGCTTTCGTGGGCCAGCACGGGTCGTGGAACCGTAAGCCGCTGAACGGCTATCGCGTGGTGTTCGTGCCCTTCGCCGGCGGTCGGCCGCAGACGCCGCCGCAGCTCTTCCTGGGCGGCTTCCTCAACGCCGAGGACAAGATCCAGGGCCGGCCCGTCGGCGTGGTGGTCGACAAGCGCGGCGCCCTGCTGGTGGCCGACGACGTTGGAAACATCGTCTGGCGCGTGGCCCCGGCGGCTCAGGCGGCGTCAGCCGCCCCAGCCGCCGCGCCGGTCGTGCACTAGCCCATGTTGAAGACGCAGACCTTGTTGCCGTCGAGGTCGCGGAAGTAGGCGCCGTAGAAGGTCGGCATCCGCTGACCGGGGGGGCCATCGCAGGCGGCGCCCGCGGCGATCGCGGCGGCATAGGCGGCGTCGACCTGTTCCTTGGTGGCTGCGGGCAGGCCGAACATGGTGCCGTTGCCGGCCGTGGCGGGCTTCTCGTCATAGGGCTTGCTGATGGCGATCATGCCGGGCGTGTCCTTGCAGCCGTAGAATTGCATGCGGTCGCCGTTGGCGAAGGTGCGCCGGCCGCCGAGCGGCGTCAGCACCGCGTCGTAGAACTTCGTCGCCCGTTCAAGGTCGTTGGTGCCGATAGTTGCGTAGCCGATCATGGGGTTTCCCTTCCCTAATTCAGCGGCACCTTAACGGGTGACCCGCGCGGAACTGCAAGCCCGTGCGTGGACGGACGCCGCGATCTGTCGTCAACTCAGCGCAACGGGCGATGCGGGGGCGACGATGCGGACATTGGGCGGGATGCTGGCGGGCGTGGTGCTTGCCGCAGGATTGGCGAGCCCGGTGCTGGCCGAGGTCTCCTCGTCGGTGCGCCACGAGGACCGCGCGGTCGCCGGCCTCAGCCAGCCGGCCGAGATCATCGTCGACCGCTGGGGCATCCCGCACATCTACGCGAGGTCGGCCAAGGATGCGTTTTTCCTGCAGGGCTACAACGCCGCCCGCGATCGGCTCTGGCAGATCGACCTGTGGCGCAAGCGCGGGCTGGGCCGCCTCTCCGCCAGCTTCGGGCCGGCCTATGTGGCGCAGGATCGCGCCGCGCGGCTCTTCCTCTATCGCGGCGACATGGCGGCCGAGTGGGCGGCCTACGATCCGGGCGCGCGGGAATCGGTCGAGGCCTTCGCCGCCGGCGTGAACGCCTATGTGGCCGAGGTCCGCGCCGGCAAGCGGGCGCTGCCGGTGGAGTTCTCGCTGACCGCCAGCCTGCCGGAGACCTGGACGCCAGAAGACATCCTGCGCATCCGCAGCCACGCCCTGGTCTCCAACGTGACGTCCGAGGTCGCCCGGGCGCGGGTGGTCTGTGCCGGCGGGGTCGCGGCCGACGCCCTGCGCCGCAAACTGGAGCCGGCCCACAAGCTGGTCGTGCCCAAGGGCCTCGACCCCTGCGTCGTGCCCGCCGAAGTCCTCGACGACTATGTGCTGGCCACCGATCCCGTGAGCTTCACGGCGCTCGTCAAGAAGACCGCCCAGGCCGATGCGCCACGGCAGCTGGCCCAGGTCATCGACGAGCGCGCCGCCGAAGGCTCCAACAACTGGGTGATCGCGCCTTCGCGCAGCGCCACCGGCCGTCCGATCCTGGCCAACGATCCGCACCGTCCGGTGGGCGTCCCGTCGCTGCGCTACATCGCCCACCTGGACGCGCCGGGCCTCTCGATCATCGGCGCCGGTGAGCCGGCCCTGCCCGGGATCTCGCTCGGCCACAACGACCAGACCGCCTTCGGCATCACCATCTTCTACATCGATCAGGAGGACCTCTACGTCTACGAGACCCAGGGCGCGGCCTATCGCTACAAGGGCGCCTGGGAGCCGATGACGGTGGTCAAGGAAACCATCGAGGTGAAGGGCGAGGCCCCGCGCGACGTGGAGCTCCACTACACCCGCCACGGCCCGGTGGTGAACGAGGACGGCAAGGGCCACGCCTTCGCGATCCGCACGGTCTGGAGCGAACCCGGCCTCTCCGGCTACTTCGGCTCCTCGCGCATGTGGCATGCGAAGGACTGGAGCGACTTCCAGACCGCCCGCAACCGCTGGGGCGCGCCGCCGCTGAACCTGGTCTACGCCGACACCAAGGGCGAGGTCGGCTGGGCGGCCGCCGGGCGCACGCCGCTTCGGCCCAACTGGGACGGCCTGATGCCGGTGCCCGGCGACGGCCGCTACGAGTGGCAGGGCTTCATGGCCGACGGCGGCCTGCCGGTCAGCCACAACCCTGCCGCCGGCTTCTTCGCCACGGCCAACGCCATGAACCTGCCCGCCGATTGGAAGGGGATGGTGGGCTACGAGTGGGCCGATCCGACCCGCACGATCCGCATCCACGAGGTGCTGGGCGCCACGCCCAAGGGCACGCTCGCCGACTCCATGGCGCTGCAGATCGACACCGTCAGCCCGCAGTCGCGGCGGGGCGTCGCGCTGGTCGCCGGGCTCTCGTCGTCCGATCCGGATGTCTCGCGCGCGCTCGGCCTGCTGAAGGCCTGGGACAGCAACGAGTCGACCGACAGCGCCGCGGCCGCGATCTACGAAGTCTGGGCGACCAAGCACCTGGGCCGCGCCACCGTGGCCGCCGCCGCGCCGGAGGCCGCCAAGCCGCTGCTGGGTGCGAGCTCGCCCGACCCGGTCCTGACCTGGCTCGAAGCCGCCCCGCCCAAGGTCCGCGATCCGATCCTGCTGGCGAGCCTGGCCGACGCCGTCGCCGAGCTGAAGAAGACCCTGGGACCCGACATGGCCGGCTGGAGTTGGGGCCGGCTGCACCACGCGCGCTTCACGCCGGCGATCGCCAAGCTGGCCGACCCGGTGCTCGCCGCCCAGATGAGCCTCGGCCCGCTCGCCATCCCGGGCTCCGCCTCGACGCCCAAGGCGGCCAGCTATGACGCCAAGACCTTCGACCAGACGGCCGGCGCCTCGGTGCGGCTCGTGCTGGACGTGGGCGCCTGGGACAACTCGATGGCGATCAACACCCCCGGCCAGTCCGGCGACCCGTCGAGCCCGCACTACCGCGACCTCTTTCCGCTGTGGGCTGCGGGATCCTACGTGCCGCTGCGCTTCAGCCGCGCCGCGGTCGAGGGCGACGCCGAGGTGGTGATGAGCCTGCGACCCGCGCCCTAAGCCCCGAAGGACTTGCGGATCCGCATGTAGATCGAGCCGCCCCACTCCAGGTCGCGGACGTCGGTGTAGAGCAGCGGCGCGGTGTTGCGCGGGCCGGCGTAGACCTCGCGGATGCGCTTCACGTTGCGCTGGGTCACGCCGCCCGCCTCGGTGCGGATCAGCCAGCTCGGCCGGGGCTTGTACTCGACAAACACCAGCACGAACGTCGACTGTTTGCGGGTCTCGACCTCGCTGAACCGAAACGCCCGCTCGCGATAGGCGCCCAGCGCGTCGACGCCCCAGGTCATCTTCCAGCGCGGCAGGTCCTGGGTGAAGTGGCCCTCCCAGTCGACCGGATGCAGCAGCGATATCTCGCGCTTCTCGCCGGTCAGCGGATCGGTGACCCTGGATTTGCGGTAGGTGACGACGCCCTTCAACTGCGCGGCTGGGATGCGGAAGCGGTCGAGCGGCAGGGTGACGCTGGCCTGGATCTCGTCCTTGGTCCCCTTGCCGATATTGCCGGGCGTGTCGGCCACGACGATGCCCAGGACGTTTCGCACCGGGATGCGGTCCACCACGTCGTTGATCTCATAGTGGCGGACGGTGAGCACAGCCGCGGCGCTGCGCCAGAACCGGCGCTCATAGGCGGCCTCGGCCACCCAGGCCTGCTGCGGCGTGATGTCGGGATTTCCGACCACCAGCGTTCCGGTGGAGGCGACGGCCGGCGAGGCGACGAAGTCATCGAAGTTGAGCTGCGCGACCTCGCGCTCCAGGCGCAGGCGCAGCTGGTCCAGCGGGTCCGGCTGCCAGGTGGCGGCGAACCGCGGCTTGGTGAAATTCAGCGTCTTTTCCAGGACGACGTCGCCCTCAGACGTGACCGTCGAGTGTTCCTGCCGTAGCCCGCTCTCCAGGGTCAGGCTCGGCGAGATCCGGTAGGTGGCGCGGACGAACACCTCGCCGCGGCGTTCCTCGACCTGCACATTGGCTGCCGGCACCCGGACGTTGAAGCCGTTGACCTGCAGGGTCGTCTCGGAATCGAGCTTGTTCAGCGCCCCTTCGAAGCCGCTCTCCACGAACAGCCGCTCGGACGGCCGCCAGCGCAGGTCGGCGTGCACGACGCTTTCGGTGGTCTTGCGGTCCAGCAGGAAGTCGCGCGTCAGGCCCGGAGCCTCGAAGTGGACGCTGGTCTTGTTGTTGTTGAACTGCTGGAAGGCCACCGCCTCGGTGCTGAGCTGCACGTTGATCGGCCGCGAGAACCGCCCGCCGATCTCGGCCTGCAGCCGGTCGATCCGGTCGTACTCGTACTCCCGGCCGCCGCCGACGTAGCGGTCGTAGAGCTCGACGCTGGCCGGGGTCAGCATGAAGGCGCCGTTCACCCGCGCCCTGCCGCCCGCGAACGGCGTCTCGAAGGCGCCGGTCGTCCAGATCTTCGTGCCCTCCGCGTCGTCGTCGATCTTGGAGCGCAGCAGGACGGCGCCGCTGCCGGAATAGCGCACGCGATGGCCGTCGCCCTGGTCGTCGCTGGGCCCGCTGCCATAGATCTGCGAGAGCTCGGCCGAGCGCCCGCCGGGAAAGCGCCACTGGGCCTCCATGCGGATGCCCAGCAGGGTGCGGCCGTCGTAGATCAAGTAGTTTCCGGGCGCGATCGCGCCTCGAAAGCCGCCCGAGGTCTTTCGCACCACGTTGGCCAGCACCGACTTGCCCTGCATGTCGATGCCCGGCGCGCCGCCGCGGATCAGCTCGACGCGGGCGACGGAGCCCGCCGGGATGCGCTTCAGGGTCTCGTCGAGGGTGTCGTTCTTGGAGACCGGCGGCTGGCCGTCGATCAGCACATTGCCGCCCGCGTCGGCGAGACCGCGCACCACCGCGCCCTTGTCGAAGGTGAAGCCCGGCAGGCGGATGACCATGTCGTAGGCGCTGGTCGGCGAGGCGTCGGCGAAGAAGCCTGGCTGATAGGCGATGACACCCTTCTCGCCCGCGGCCGAGACCGGGATCGCCGGCGGCGCAGGCGCAGGCGCGGGCCCCTCAGCGGCCGGCGCGACCGCTGCGGCGATTGTCAGCAGAAGGCTCATTCGAGCGGGGCTCCCCTCCCCGCTGCGGTTCTGGCGAGCTTCGAACGGTCAAGCTAGTGGCGGGGAGCCGTGCGCCGGAATTTGAACGCTGCTGTGCGGCTTTCGCGTAACACGGTCGCTTGGAAGCGAGGGGTCAGACCCGGCCGGTCACCGGCAACAGCGCCCCGGTGACGGCGCTGGCCTCTTCGCCGGCCAGGAACAGCATCACCGCGGCCAGTTCCTCCGGCCGCACCCAGGTGGAGAAATCGGCCTTGGGCATGTCGGCGCGGTTGGTCGGCGTGTCGATGATCGACGGAAGCACCGCGTTGACGGTCACCCCGTCGCCCTTCAGCTCTTCGGCGAGCGCCTGGGTCATGG
>JBOHKZ010000224.1:0-16333 GCA_050729355.1 Phenylobacterium sp.
TCCTTCACCCGCGCCGGCGGGGTGGTCGACGAAAACCTGAACACCGCCGTGACGCGCGCCGAACCGCAGGTGCGCGACGCCGCCGCCCAAGCTGGGCAATCGTTGCGCGACGCGGGCCAATCCGTCAGGCAAAAGGCCCCGGACAGCGCCGGCTGACGCGCCTTCGTCGACGCGCATGGAGCGTTCGGCGTAGAGCGACAAGGTAGGCGGGGCGAAGGACGGGGCGTTGGACGGCATCAAACGGATCGAAGTGGTCGCCAACTGCGCCTCGGGCAGCGTGGGCCGGACCGCGCCCGCGCAGGTCGAGCAGATCCTGGCCGAACTCGGCCTGAGCGCCAACATCCACACCCCCGAGCGCGACGACATAACGGGCAGCCTGAAAGCCGCCGTGGCCGCCAAGCCGGAGTTGCTGGTGGTGCTGGCCGGCGATGGGACGGCGCGCGCCGCCGCCGAGCTCTGCGGTCCGACCGGCCCGATCATCGCGCCACTCGCCGGCGGCACCATGAACATGCTGCCCCACGCCATCTACGGCGTACGGCCCTGGCAGGAGGCGCTGAAGCTGGCCCTGACGGAGGGTGTGGAGCGACCGATCGGCGGCGGCGAGGTCGACGGCCACCGCTTCATGGTCGCAGCGATCCTCGGCCCGCCGGCGCTCTGGGCTCCCGCCCGCGAGGCCGCCCGGTTCGGGATGGGCCGAAAGGCAGTCCGCAGCGCTCGCCTGGCGCTCAGCCGGGCCTTCTCGGGGCGGCTGCGCTACATCCTGGATGGCGGTCAGCGCGAAAAGGCCGAGGCGTTGATCTTCATGTGCCCGCTCACCTCCAAGTCGCTCAGCGAGGACGAGGACACGCTTGAGGCCGCCGGCGTCGACGTGAACAACGCCGCCGAGGCGATCCGCCTGGGCTTCCATGCGCTCACCGGCGACTGGCGGAGCGCGCCCAATGTCGAGGTCGAGCGCTGCAGGATCGCCCGCATCTGGTCGGCAAACCCCATCCCGGCCCTGCTGGACGGGGAATCCGTGCGGCTGAAGTCCCTGACGGACGTCCGCTACAATCCCAAGATCGCCCGCGTCCTGGCGCCGCCCAAGGACCCTGAGTGACCCTGCGTCTGGCGCACCTCTCCGACATCCACTTCGGGGGTGAGAACGCTGCGGCCGTCGCCGCGGCGACCACCTACGTCAACGCGGGGAACTTCGACCTCGTGGTGCTGAGCGGGGATCTCACCCGCTTCGCCGAAGTTGCGGAGTTCGAGGCCGCCGCGGCCTGGATCGAGAGCCTGAAGCCGCCGAAGCTGGTCACGCCGGGCAACCACGACGCGCCCTACCTCGCCTGGGCGGAGCGGATCTTCGCCCCGTTCCGCCGCTACGAACGGTTGATCGGTCCGGCCGCCCTGCAGACCTACGAAGGCGGCGGCCTCGTGGTGCGCGGCTTAAACACCGCGCGCGGCGCCCAGCCGCGCCTCAACTGGTCTAAAGGCCAGATCGCGCGGAGCCAGGTGAAGGAGGCCGTCGCCTGGTTCAAGACCCACGACGGCGGCGTCCGCATCGCCGTCTGCCACCATCCCCTGACCGAGATGATCGGCGGCCCGATGACCGCCCGCGTCTGGGGCGGCGAGGCGGCGGCGCGGGACTTCGCCGAGGCCGGAGTCGATCTCGTGCTCTCGGGCCACATCCACGCGCCGTTCGTCTGGCCCTACCCCTTTGCGGACGGCAAGACCTACGCCGTCGGCGCCGGCACACTGTCGATGCGCGAGCGCGGCGTGCCGCCGAGCTTCAACGTCGTGGAAATAGAAAGGGCGGCGATCCGCATCGCCGCCCTTCAATGGACGGGCTCGCATTACGAGCCGTCCCGTACCTGGTCGCTGGATCGCCGACCCAGCTGACCTGGCTATATCGAACGACCCCTGACGAAGTTCATGACCAGCGAGACCAGGAACAGCACCAGGAACACATAGAACAGGATCTTGGCGACCCCGATCGCCGTGCCGGCGATGGTGGTGAAGCCAAGGACGCCGGCGATCAGAGCCACGACCAAAAAAGTTAAAGCCCAGCCGAGCATTGGTTTTCTCCATCCGCGCCGGGGTGGCGCATGGGAGTCCAACGCTGGGGAGGCGGGGCCGTTCCGCGATCAGCGTCGGCGTTTGGTGGTGGGGGGCTGGGCGGCGCGGCTGGCGAAGAGGCCGGTGATCACGGCCATCAGGATGCGGGGATTGCGGATCACCACGGTGGCGGCCGCCGCCACGGCGCCGGCGGCGACGAGGGGGCGTTCGCGCGCCAGGTCGATCAGCTTGGACGTCAGGTTCTGATCGTCGCCCTGCACGGCCTTCGGCGGCCGCGCCTTGCGGGTGAGCACGAGGGCCAGGATCAGCGCCACCAGGGCGAAGACGCCCGCCACCGCCGCCGCCGCCCAGGCCGGACCGATCAGGTCGCGCACAGCCGCGTAGAGCGCGAACGACAGCGCCACGATCACGACAACGGCCGCGGCCGCGAGCGCGGCGATGGCGGCCACCATCCTTAGGAGTCGGCTAAAGATCAACGCCGCGAGGACGAGAGCAGGAGGCCGATGAGCACGCCAATGCCAAGCGCCGCGCCGGTCGCCGCCAGCGGACGTTCCTTCACCCGCTCAGTGACGTATTGCGAGGCCGTGTCGATCTGCTGCCCGGCGGTGTCGGCGTAGGCCCGGCTCTGGGCGCGAAGCTGCTCGACGCCTTCCTGGACGGCGGCTTCGATGCGCTTGGCGGCGTCGGCGAAGGATTTTTGAGCCTCTGCGCTCAGCTTGTTTGCCTTTTCGGTCGCGGAATTGACCGCGGACTTGGTCTCGGCGGCGGCACGGTCAACGGCGTTCGCGGGCATTTTGAGAGTCTCCGAATGGGGCCCCGGCGGACGGCTGGGGAGCGCTGGCCTGAACGTCGGATACGTTAGCGGGTTCCAGGGTGCGCGGAAAGCCGGGCCGTAACGCCGCTCTCAATGATGCGAGGCTGAAACAAACGCCACCGGCGGCGCACGGTTCCTGTCGCGAACTCGCCCGAGCCGCCCTATGTTCGTGGGATGACACGCCGAGACCTGGGCCCGAACGCGGAGCGCCCCCGGCTTGAGCTGGCGCTCGAGGCCGCAGGGCTCGGCGAGTTCGAGTGGGACATGGACCGCGGCCTGCTGGTGGTCAGCGAACGGATGGCCGCCATCACCGGCCTGCCCGCCGGCTCGATGCCCGCCGAAGGCAGCGCTGTTCTGGAGCCCTACCTGCACCCCGACAACCTGGCGGCCGTCCGCGCCGATTTCCTGCGCAGCCGCGAGACCGGCGGCGTCTTCGGGTTCGAGTTCGAGCACAAGCGACCCGACAACGGCCAGGTCGTCTGGGTGCGGGTGGCCGGCGTCATCGAACGCGACGAGAGCGGCCGAGCGATCGGCATGACCGGCATCGTCGAGGACATCACGCCGCGCAAGCTCGAGGAGGAGCAGCGCCAGACCCTGATGGCCGAGCTGGACCACCGGGTGAAGAACGTGCTGGCCGCCGTCCAGGCGCTGGCCCTCCAGACGGCCAAGCGCACCACCTCGGTGGAAGCCTTCCTGCAGAACTTCGGCGGCCGGCTGAAAGCCATGGGTTCGGCCAACGAGCTGCTGACCGCAGCGCGATGGCGGGGCGCGGCGATCGAGCATCTGGTGGCGGCCGAACTCGGCGCGCTGGCCCCCGCCCAGACCTCCTGGGAAGGGCCGGAGCTCTTCCTCACGCCGCGCGCCGCCAACGCCATGTCGATGGGGCTGCACGAGCTGGTGACCAATGCGGTCAAGTTCGGCGCGCTGTCCGTGGAGACCGGTCACGTGGCGGTGCGCTGGATGTGGCGCCAGGACAGCGGCGGCTTCGACATGGTCTGGACCGAGAGCGGCGGCCCCACCGTCGTCGGCCCGTCGCGGCGCGGCTTCGGCTCGACCCTGCTGGAACAGGTGACCAGCCGCGAACTGAACGGCGACACCCTGATCGAGTACCGCGCCTCGGGCGTGCGGGTGCTGCTGCGGGCGGGAGCGGCCGCGGTCGCCGAGCGCCCGGCGGTCCTCCCGGAGGGGCCCGCGCCGCGGACGCCCGAAGTGGTCATGACGTCCAGCGCGCCCACCAACCTCAAGGGCGCCCGCGTGCTGATCGTCGAGGATGCGGTGCTGCTCGCGCTGGAGCTGGAGACCGGCCTTTCGGAGGCCGGCGCCGAGATCGTCGGGCCCGCCTACGAGCTGGGGGAGGCCATGGCCCTGCTGAATCGTCCGATCGACGCGGCGGTGCTCGACGCCAACCTGAACGGCCGTTCGGTGACCCCGGTGGCCGAGGCTCTGGCCGCCCGCGGCGTGCCCTTCGTGTTCGCCACCGGTTATGGCGAGACCGGCGGCGCGCCGGGCGGCTTCGACGCGCCGGTGATCCGCAAACCCTATGACGTGACCCAGGTGGCGGCGGCGGTCGCGGAGCTCCTCCGGCCGAAATGACGCAGGCCTGAGACAAGGCGCCACCTCCCGACTCGAAAAGCGCCGCTATAGAACTCTTCGCAGGAGGACCTGCGGTCTCCGCAGGGGCCGGACCGGCGGCCCAGGGACTTCGCCCGAGTCAAGCGAGCCCCGCCTCCACTGACGGTCCGCGGCACAGGTCGCGGACCGGCTGATTTGCCTCAGACCGGCTCTCCCGACCAGATTTGCTCAGCAAAACGGCCTGTCATCCCGGCCGAAGGTCCGCGCTGGCGGACCGCAGAACCGGGACCCAGGGCCAAGCCCGGAGCCAGACCCCTGGGTCCCGGGTCCCCGCTTCGCTGCGCCCGGGATGACAATGAAAATTGAGCGAAGGCTTTCCAGCGACCCCGTCGCGGAAGGCTAGATCACGCCCTTCGCCCGCAGCTCGGCCAGCCGATCCGCCGTGCATCCGGCCCGCGCCGCCAGCACTTCGTCCGTGTGCTGCCCAAGCGCCGGACCCGGCCAGCGCACCTTGCCCGGCGTGCGCGAGAGTTTGGGGAAGACGTTCTGCATCTTGATCGGCCCGAATACCGGATGCTCGGTGGTGACGATGGCCTCGCGGGCGGCGAACTGCGGATCCTCCAGCATGTCCGGCGCGCGGAACACGCGGCTGGCCGGGACCCCCTTGGCCTCCAGGAGCGCCAGCAGATCAGGCAGCGTAAAGCCTGAGGTCCATTCGGCGATGATCGCGTCGAGCTCGTGCTGGTTCACGCCGCGGCTGGCGTGGTCGACGAACTTCGGGTCGGCCTTCAGGTCCGCGCGGCCCATGGCCTCGGTCAGCCGGGCGTAGACGGTGTCGCCGTTGCCGCCGATCAGGATCAGATCGCCGCCCTTGCAGGGATAGGCGTTGGAGGGCGCGATGCCCGGCAGCACCGACCCCGAGCGCTCGCGGACGTAGCCGGTGATGTCGTATTCGGTGACCAGGTTCTCCATCACCGCCAGCACGCTTTCATAGAGCGCCGCGTCGATCACCTGGCCGCGCCCGGTCCGCTCGCGCTCGTGCAACGCCATGGTGATGCCCATGACGGCATGCATGGCCGCCAGGCTGTCGCCGATGGAGATGCCGGCCCGGGCCGGCGGCCGGTCGGGCTCGCCGGTCACATAGCGCAGGCCGCCCATGGCCTCGCCGATCAGGCCGTAGCCGGCGCGCTGCGAATAGGGACCGGTCTGGCCGAAGCCGGAGACCCGGGCCATCACCAGCTTCGGGTTCTCTTTGGAAAGCGCCTCGTAGGAGAGGCCCCACTTCTCCATGGCCCCGGGGCGGAAATTCTCGATCACCACATCGGCCTTGGCGATCAGCGCCTTGGCGATCTCCTGGCCCTCGGGGGTGCGCAGGTCGAGGCCGACCGACTTCTTGTTGCGCCCGATCACCGGCCACCAGGGCGAGTGGCCCTTGGGCAGGCTGCGGCCCCACTGGCGCATCGGGTCGCCGGCCTTGGGGTCCTCGATCTTGATAACCTCGGCCCCGAAGTCCCCCAGGATCTGGCCGCAGAACGGCCCGGCGATCAGGGTGCCCATCTCGATCACCACGAGGTCGGCGAGGGGGCCTTGGGCTTCAGGAGCGTCGGTCATTCAACCGGCATAGCGGGTGTGACGCGGCGTCTCCAAGCGCGAATGTGTTCATGAATTGTTCTCATTTGGCGCATTCCGGCTTATGATGGGGCGATGCCGACCCGCGCCGAATTCAGTGAACGCCGCACGCAGTGGAAGGCCGAGGTGGTGCGCCGGCTGACGACGGGCGAGAGCCTGACCGCGGTCTGCGCGGCCGACGGCATGCCGGACAAGTGCAGCGTCTACCGGTGGGTGGCGAAGGACACGAGCTTCGCGGACGCGTTCGTGCAGGCGCAGCAGCGCGGGACGTGGCGCCGCCGGTTCGCCTTCGAC
The DNA here is from genome assembly GCA_050729355.1 of Phenylobacterium sp. GTDB lineage: Bacteria > Pseudomonadota > Alphaproteobacteria > Caulobacterales > Caulobacteraceae > Phenylobacterium. Next base: position 6,365 of record JBOHKZ010000224.1, read on the forward strand.
GACGCCCGGGCCCGGGTCTTCCTGCGACGCCTGGCCTCGGGCGAGCCGCTTCAGTCGATCCTGCGCGACCCAGCCATGCCGCGGCTCTCCACCTTGCGCGACTGGCGCGCCCAGCAGGGCGAGTTCGGGGCCGAATATGCGCACCTGATCCGGGTCTACAAACGCCAGCGTCTCGAGGCCTGGCGAAGGCGTGTCCAATGGAACGCCGCGCTGGCCGACCGCGTCCTGGCCATGGTCGGGCGGGGGCATTCCTACCGCAAGCTGCACGTGATCGATCCAAGCCTGCCCGGCCGCTGGGTGATCGACCGCTGGCGGCGCGAGCGACCGGACTTCAACGCCGACCTGAAGGTGAACATGGCGGCGGGGCGCCGCGGCCGCGTCCCGGCCCGGATCGCGGCCGCGCTCGACAGGCTGTGCGCCGGGATCGTCCAGGGCGGGTCCTTCAGCAGCCTTGGCGGACGCGACGGCCTGCCCACGAAGGTGACCCTCTACAAGTGGGCGGCCCGCAGCCCGGACTTCGCCCGCGACATCGCCCAGGCCTGCGACCAGCGCGAGGACTGGTACACCGACCAGCTCCAGATGATCGCCGACGGGGCCGCAGCCTTAGGCCCAGCCGAGGTGCGCCGCCGATCCGCGCCGATCCTGCGCCAGCTCGGACGCCTGACGAAACGGCCGGGCAAGAAGTGGTTGGAGTGAGGGGCCTGCGAGGGACCGGCCGGGGCGGCCGGCGGCCGGGCGCTAGATACAACGTCCGCTCTCGGGATCGGTCCGAAGGTGCGCTTTCGACCCGTTGCGGACGTTCAGGTTCCGACGTGTCTGCCCCAAGCGCGCATCAGGGTTTGTGCCGATTGTCGGTCCTCATCGCCGACCCGAACTTGGCACGGGTGGGCCTGGTGAGGAGCGACGACGATGTCCGCGATAGTGAATGCCGACAACTTCATTCGCGCCGAGACGGACACCTATTTCGCGGGCTTCGTGAAGGACGGCGCCTTCGGACGGCTCAAGCACAATCGCGAACTCATCGACGTCGATCACCAGACGGTGGTGCGCCCGAACCGCGACACGATCTACTCGATGGGCCTCTTCGACCTCGACGCGGGTCCGGTCACGATCACCCTGCCAGATGCTGGTGGACGCTTCATGTCACTGATGACGGTCGACGAGGACCACTACAATCCGGTTCCGACCATCTACGAGCCCGCCGGGCATCGCTTCACCCGCGAGCAGATCGGCACGCGCTATGTCTTCTTCATCGTCCGGACCTTTGTGGACCCTGATGATCCCGCCGATTTGTCGGCGGTCAGCGCGCTTCAGGACCAGATCAAGGTCGAACAGGTCGGACCCGGCAGCTTCGAGGCGCAGAGTTGGGACGAAGCGTCCCTCGCCCACGTGCGCGAGGCGCTCAAAGCGCTCGGCGGTCTCGACACGGTCGATGCCTTCGGAGCGCGCGGGAAGGTCGATCCCGTTCACCATCTCATCGCCACGGCCACCGGCTGGGGCGGCAATCCGGCGGTCGACGCCAAGTACGTCATGGTCATACCGCAGGCGAATGACGGAGCCACAGTGCACCGCCTGACGGTGAAGGATGTTCCTGTCGACGCCTTCTGGTCGCTCAGCGTCTACAACGAGGACGGCTACTTCGAGAAGAACGCCCAAGGCGCCTACTCCCTTAACAACGTCACGTCCGCGCCGGATGCTGATGGCGGCTTTACGATCCAGTTTGGCGGTTGCGGGGACGGTGTCAGCAACTGCCTGCCGATCATGAGGGGCTGGAACTATGCGGTGCGCATGTATCGGCCACGCAAGGTCATCCTTGATGGCGGCTGGCACTTTCCAGAAGCGCAGCCTGTCAAATAGTCACGCTGTCCCGAGGGTGGATGGCAAGGTCCGCATTCCACCCATCTCCGACATTCGGCAGGTCCGCTTTCAGGCGCGCACGTCGAAGGTCACGTTTCGGGCGAAGGTCCAATGACCGCTTTCGACCCTTAGCGGACCCTTCATCCTGACTTGCCATTGTGCCGGTATGGATCGGCCCCGATTGGTGCTCCGGCGGCGAAAAGACCGCGTGTACCTCGCCAAGACCTTTTGCGAGAGGGCCGGGTTGATCTTGCGCCCACACCCCAGGGCGAGCCTCCTCGGATATGTGGCGTATTACGTCGAAATCCCGAGGGAATATCCGAAGGATCGGGCTGTACGCGTCGCCCGACAAATGAAGATGCTTGGCGGCAAGCTACAGCTTGGGCACGTAAGAAGTCGGCTATTAGAACATGCAGGCGTGACCCCCTCGCCGTGGAAGCACAATTTGGCGCAGCGTGAGGCTCCGCCATGGGTTCGACATTAGGATGCAGTACAAACCTGCCCTCCGTCGGTTGGTTGCTCTCGTCGCACTGGCAGGAGCGTTGGCGACGTCCGGATGCTTCGTTGGCGACGAGAACAACTGGGCGAGCCGCAAGCAAATCGTAGAGGCGGCAGCCCGCTGCGGCGTTCTGGACTTCGAGCCGACGAAGATCGGTGATGGTTGGGCGGCCTACGTGGATGAAACCGTTCCGCAGCACCAAACCAAGGAAGACTGCATCTACGCCGACCTAAAGAAGTCCGCCCTTCTGGCGACGCGGTAACGTCCGCTTTCCACCCTCAGCGGACCTTCGGGAGGTCCGCTCTCAGGGTCGGTCCGACCGCAAGCGGCCCTCTCCCTACCCACTCCCTCTCGGCTTCGCCGGGGGGAGAGGAGGCGCCGATCCGATCTCTCCTCTCCGCCGCGCAGCGAGAGGGAGAGGGTAGGGTGAGGGCGGCCGTCGGGGCGGCCTTGCGCTAGAACGTCTCGGCCCAGGGGCGCAGGTCGAGTTCGAGGGTCCAGGCGCTGCGGTGCTGATGGTGCAGGTACCAGTAGGACTCGGCGATGGCGGCGATGTCGAGCATGCCGTCCGGACCGCGCTCGTCCTTCAGGCTCGGCCGGAACGACAGCAGGCGTTCGCCCAGGATGCCGCCGTCGATCACGACGTGGCCCACGTGGATACCCTGCGGCCCGAACTCACGGGCAATGCTCTGGGCCAGGTTGCGCACCGCCGCCTTGGCCGCGGCAAACGGGGCGAAGTTGGCCTTGCCGCGCAGGCTGCCGCTGGCGCCCGTGAAGAGGAGGCTGCCGCCGCCTTGCTCGAGAAGGACGGGCAGGGCGGCCTGGGCGAGCTGGAACCCGCCGAGCGCGTGCTCACGCCAATGGCTTTCGAAGTGCTCTTCGCTGATCTTCAGGAAGGGCGCGGGGCGGTTGCTGCCGGCGTTGTGGACGGCCACGGCCAACGGGGCGAGCGTCTGGGCCGCGGCCACGAAGCGGCGGGCGTCGGTCGCGACCGAGGCGTCGCCGATGACGCTGACCACCGTCGCGCCGCTGGCCTTGAGCTCCGCTTCGGTCGCGGCGAGCTTCTCCGCGTTACGGCCGGCGATGGCGACGGGGTAGCCGCCGTGGGCGAAGCGGCGGGCGATCGCGGCGCCGAGCCCCTGTGAGGCCCCGACGCCTACGACGAGCACGCTGCCTTTCGGCGCGGTCGGACTGGAGGACTCTGGCAAAGGCGCACTCCGGGCTTGAGGATTTCGCGGTGGTTCACGTCACAGATAGTGGCCCGCGCCGCCATGCCCGCACGCGAGACCGCTCAGAAGTCCTGGCAGGGGCTGGAGAAATGCTCAGGCTCCAAACCTTAGCGGTCACCGGGTGGTCGGCTTCCGTCCAGCGGCCTCGGCAGGGTCAGCCACTATTCCGACACCCTCGCACCACCTCATCGCTGTCGGAAGTTCACCTGCGGGGCGGGTGCTGATGATTGCCGAGCGTGGGCGAGGGCTCGCCAGGGACCGGGCCGTGGCTATCGCGGTGTCCGTGTTGGCGCACGTGTTGTTCGTCGCCTGGCTCGCCTGGCGACTGGGCCTAGCTCCAGTCCTTCAGGATATGCCCGTCATCAACGTCGAGCTTGCCAAGATCCCGCACGCGAAGCCCAAGCCCGACAAGACCTCCGAGCCGCCTGCGAAAGGATCCACCAGGGCCGCCACAGACGTCATCCCGGCGGAGCGGCCAGTCCCGGTCCCTCCAGGACCGACGCTCGTGGGGCCGGGACCCGAGGCCGTTGATCGCGGCGACAACGTTCGTAAAGCCCTGCGCGGCCTCCGGAACTGCGATCTGGTCCGGCTGCCGGCGCTGAGCGTCGAGGAGCGCGAGCGCTGCGAGGATCGCCTTGCTGCCGCTGGAAGTGGGACGGGGCCTGTCCGTTTCAACCTCGATCCGCGCGGCGCGTTCGCGGGCGGCGCTGAACCCTATCTGGCGCGCCATCCTACCCACGGCTGCAAGCCTCGCGCCTCTGGGGGCGTCGAGTGGCACGCCCTGCACGACCAAAGCCCCGCCGCCAGCGTCGCCTGCGCCTTGGCGTTTTGATCAGCGATTCGCGGTCCGCTATCCCCACCATTGTGGACCTTCCGAGCGGCCGCTCTCCGGCCAAGCTCCGAGCCTTGAACTTGTAACCGGCGCAGCAGAGGGTGGGGTCCGCGGCCGTTATGCTCCGGCCCCGGGGAGCGTTCATGGCCAGCCTCCATCCTGCGACCTACCGGCTGAAGGGGCTTGGCCGCTGGTTCTACCTCGGCATGGCGCTCTTCCTGGCCGTGCTCATCTTCGCCGGCTTCGCCCAGACCTACCCTCAATCCATCGCCTCGAAGCCGCCCTTGCCGCCGGTGCTGCACCTGCACGCGGCCGTGTTCGCCTCATGGGTGCTGCTGATGGTGGCTCAGCCGGCGCTGGCCGCCGGCGGCTCGATGCGCGCCCACCGGGCGCTCGGTTGGGTCGGCGCCACCCTCGCCGGCGCCATGGTGGTGATGGGCTTTGTGGCTGTGATCGTCGCCCTGCGTGAGAACTACGTCCCAGCGTTCCTGCCGCGCCGCATCTTCGTGATCGGCAACCTGCTGAGCGTGATCGGCTTCGGCGGCCTTGTTGCGATGGCGGTGCTCAATCGCAGGCGGCCCGAGTGGCACAAGCGGCTGATGATCACCGCCACCATCGTGATCATAAGCCAGGCGCTGGGCCGGCTGCTGCCCATGGGGAGTTTCGGCGACGCCGCGCCGGGCGTTCTTTTCGGCGTCGTGACGCTCCTGGCGTTGGTCGGGCCGGCCGTCGACCTGATCGTGCGCGGCAAGGTGCATCCGGCCTATTACCCGGGTCTCGGCGTGCTGCTGGCCTTTGAGGTCCTGACGCCCCTGATCGCCTTCTCTCCCCTCGCGCCGCCGATCATCCACGCGCTCGGTGGATGAGGCCGACGTCCAGCGAGCCTAGCGGCGGTAGGGCGCCAGGTTGCGGCGGATGCGGTCCAGCACCGGCTCGTCCGCGGCGGGGCGCTCAAAGGTTTGGCCGGTGATGGCCTCGAACGCCTGGATGTAGACCCTCGAGGTCTCCTCGATCACCTCCGCCGGGATCTCAGGGATCGCGTCGACATAGGGATCGCAGCGCGCCGCCACCCAGCTGCGCACGAAGTCCTTGTCGAAGGAATCGGGGCGCTCGCCGGCTGCGAACTTTGCGGGATAGGTCTCGGCGATCCAGTAGCGGCTGGAGTCGGGCGTGTGGATTTCGTCGGCCAGCAGGATCTGGCCGTCGGCGTCGGTTCCGAACTCGTACTTGGTGTCGACCAGGATCAGGCCCCGCTCGGCGGCCATGCGCTGGCCGCGGGCGAAGAGCGCCAGCGCGTAGGCGGACACCGCCTCCCACTGCTCCGGGGTCAGCAGCCCTTGGCTCAGGATCTCGTCCGGCGTCATCGGCTCGTCGTGGCCGGCGTCGAAGGCCTTGCTGGAGGGGGTGATGATCGGCTGCGGCAGGCGCTGATTGTCGCGCAGGCCATCGGGCAGGGTGTGCCCGTACATGCTGCGCTGGCCTTGCTTGTAGAGGGTCAGGATCGAGGTGCCGGTCGTCCCGGCGAGGTAGTCCCGCACGACGATCTCGACCGGCAGGATGGTCAGGCGCCGCCCAATGACCACGTTGGGATCGGGGTACTCCAGGACGTGGTTCGGGCAGATGTCGGCCGTGCGATCGAACCAGTAGCGCGCCGTCTGGGTCAGCACCTGACCCTTGTGGGGGATGGCCGCCAGGATGCGGTCGAAGGCGCTCAGCCGGTCTGAAGCGATGATGATCCGGCGGCCGTCGGGCAGGTCGTAGTTGTCCCTGACCTTGCCGCGATAGTGGTTCGGCAGGTCGGGGAATGTGGCGTCGGCCAAAGCGGTTGCGGCGGTGGACGGCATGGGGCCGGTATTGGAGTTGCGTCAGGCTACGTCAAGGCGGAGTTGGTCGCCGCAGCCGGTTCAGCGGATCGTCTCTTTTTCCTTGGGCGCCGAAACGCGGCGCGTCCGGGTCTGGGCCTTGGGCTTCGGCAGCAGCCGGAAGCGCGTCTGGCACCACGCAAAGTCGACGCCCACGTCGAGCAGGGCGTCGGAACGTCCGCAGGGGCAGGCAAATTCCATCACCGCGATGACCCGGTAGGTCTCTCCGGCCTGGAGGGGCACCGGCCGTCCCGTGGCGTGGTTTGGGGCGGCATTGACGCAAAGAACCAGATCGCCAGGGCCGACAGCGTCGCTCATAGCTTTCATCCACTCGCCTGGGGGGAAGACTAGACCCTGACCCGCAAGGGGCAAGGACCGCTTTCCACGCATTTCAGACGTTCAGACGTTCCACTTGGGCTTCGTCGTGGGAGTCGGCTCTCGAGCCGTTGCCGCCGCCGATTCCGATGGCGCAAGGTGGGTCATGATTGTCGAGGCGCTGGACGAAAGCTTTGCCGCCCTGTTGGAGGGGACGCCGCCAGATGGCCTGACACTGCCGGACGGTCCCATCGAAACGACGGCGGTCCTCGAAATGCTCAGGGGTCTTGCCGGGCGCGTCGGGGCGACGTTCCGGCCCTCGGCCTGGCTGATCGTCGAAGACGACGAGGTTGTCGGACTGTGCTCGGTCATGTCGCTGAAGCCGGGCGGCGAGATTGAGATTGGTTACGGCGTGGCGGCCTGCCGTCGGGATCGCGGGATCGCGACGCGGGCGGTCGCGGCAGTTCTCGACTGGGCTCGGCAGGACCCTCGGGTCTCCGGGATCCGCGCGGACACCGCGACCGACAACACGCCTTCACAGCGCGTGCTTGAGCGCAACGGCTTTCAACAGGTTGGACAGCGTGTCGATCCGCAGGACGGCCAGCTGATTTGCTGGCGTCGATCCACGGAATCCTAGGCAGCTCGCGGCCTTCAGTACCGCCAGGGGCGGCCGGCGAACTTGATCGGGATGCTGACCGTCGCGTTGGCCACCGGCTGGCCGTCCACCGTCTCCGGCTTGACCTTGAAGTAGCGGGAGAGCTCCAGCGCCATGTGGCCAAACCCTGCGCCGGCCGGCGTCTCGGCGTGCACGCGGCAGTCGCGCACCGACCCGGAGGCCGCGACGTTGCAGGAAAGGGTGGCCGAGCCGCTGAGATCGCGACGCAAGGCGTTCTCCTCGTAGACCTTGGCCATCTCCTTCGCTGTCGGCTTGCGAACCCAGGTCGGGCTGCGCACCTCATGCCGGGGCTGTGGCGGAGCCGCGACGGCCGCCAGGTTGATGGAGCGCTCGGTGGTGGGCGGCAGGGTGTTCTCGACGGGCGGCTGAGACGGCGTGGGGGCGATGACGGCGACTTTCGCGTCCGCGGGCCAAAGCGGCGGGAGCTTCGCCCTTGGCGGCTCCGGCTTTTCTGCGGCCCGGGGCGCCGGAGGTCGGGCGTCTTGATGGGCCTCGACCAATCGCGAAGGCGCGGCCTTGCGGGGTGACGGCGTTGCGGCCGCGGCGACCGCCGATTGCCTGGGCTTGTGCGCCGGCCGCGCGGGCGCCGGTTGGGGGAGCGCCGGGGTTTCGACCGCCGCCATCGGATCCGTGGCCGCAGGGCCAGCGCTAGCCGCCGGCGCGGCGTTAGGGGGTGATCGGACGATCGGGACGATCCAGACGCCGATGCCGATCCCGATCGCCAGGGCCAGCAGGGTCGTGGCGACCGGTCCGACCCAGGACAGGTCCGGGCCCTCGTCCCCGGGTTCGACCTGGACGTCGTCGCTTTCCGCCAGCGCAGCGGAGTCCAGCGTCTGGAAGTAAGGCCAGCTTCGAGAGTCGTCGTAGGTGCCGTTGGGCCGGTGCATGTCCTCCACGTTCATGACGTCGTCGTCCCGCGCAGTGTGCCCCCCAAAAACGCCAGACTAAAAATCACCGGGACGACGAAAGAGTCCAGTACCAACGATACGCGAACGTCGGCGCCGACCGGCGGCCCCTCACCCTGGGGGAGGATCGGGGATGACGTCCGCGGGGAAGGGGATTAAGCGGAACCGCATGAGCCAGTACCTCTTCGATCCGCCCGCCGTCGTCACCGTGCCCGTCGAGGGCCAGGCCGCGTTTCCCGTGCGCCGCATCCTGTGCGTCGGGCGCAACTACGCCGCTCATCGGCGTGAGATGGGCGGGGACGACCGCGATCCGCCGTTCTTCTTCGCCAAGCCCGCCGACGCCATCGTGCCGCCGGGCAAGGACGTGGCCTATCCCTCCGTGACCGCGAACCTGCACCATGAGATCGAGCTGGTGGTGGCGCTGAAGGCCGGGGGCCGCGACGTGCCGGTGGAGAAGGCGCTGGACCTGGTGTTCGGCTACGCCGTGGGCGTCGACATGACCCGGCGCGACCTGCAGAACGCCGCCAAGGACAAGGGCCAGCCGTGGGACTCGTCCAAGGGCTTCGACGCCTCGGCCCCGATCTCGGCGATCCGGCCGTGGACCGGCGAGCCGCCGCAGGGGCGCATCGCGATCTCCGTGAACGGCCAGATCAAGCAGGACGCCACGGTGGCCGACATGATCTGGAACGTGGCCGAGATCATCTCGGAGGCCTCGAAGCTCTGGACGCTGGCGCCCGGCGACCTGATCTACACCGGCACCCCGGAGGGGGTCGGCCCGCTGGTCCGCGGCGACCACGTCGAGGGCGAGGTCGAGGATGTCGGCCAGCTTTCCTTCAAGGTGGTCTGATGACCAACCCGACGCTCTATTCGGCCTGGCGGGCGACCGCGCCCTACCGGGTGCGCATCGGCCTGGCGCTGAAGGGCCTCGCCTACGACTATGTCCCCATCGACCTGATCAAGGGCGAGCAGCGCGAGGCGGCCTATCGGGCGGTAAACCCCCAGGGGCTGACTCCGGCGCTGGACCTCGGCGACGGCCAGGTGCTGACCCAGAGCGTGGCGATCCTGGAGTGGCTGGAGGAGACGCAGCCAGAGCCGGCGATCCTGCCCAGGGATGCGCTCGACCGGCAACGGGTGCGCGCCATGGCGCTGATCATCGCCTGCGACATCCACCCGCTGAACAACACCCGCATCGGCCGCAAGCTGCACCAGATCGGCATCGATGCGGCAGGGATCCTGGCGTGGACCCAAGGCTGGATCACCGACGGCTTCGACACTCTGGAGCCGATGATCGCGCGGCACGGCAAGGGCTTCGCGTTCGGCGAGACCCCGACGATCGCCGACTGCTGCCTGATCCCGCAGGTCTATTCGGCCAACCGCTACGAGGTCGACCTGACGCCCTATCCGGCGATCCGGGCGGTGGCGGATCGCTGCGCCGAACACCCCGCCTTCCAGGCCGCGCATCCAAACAAGCAACCCGACGCCAAGCCGGTTTAGGGACATCTAATCGGTGTCATCCCGGACGGCCTGCAAGGCCGACCCGGGACCCAGGGGCGGACACGCTGCATTGGCCCCTGGGTCCCGGGTCTCCGCTTCGCTGCGCCCGGGATGACGCCTTTGGGGATCGGTGGTTGAGGGTTCGCTCGCACGCCCGGGGTTGTGGCGCGGGCCGTGCGGTTCTAGATCGCGCGCATGCTTGACGATCTGAAGGCCAGAAACCGAGCCTGGGCTGAGCGCAAAGTCGCTGCCGACCCCGGGTTCTTCAAGCGGCTGGAGGGCCAGCAGGCGCCGGAATAC
>JBOHKZ010000225.1:0-7342 GCA_050729355.1 Phenylobacterium sp.
GCGCTGGTACCGCGCGGTTCCCTCGTACATCCCAAGCCAATTGAGGCGACGGGGCGACCAGCACTCGGACACATCAAACTCAGCGCGTTCGCATTGCCAGTCCCAGTCGCTGCGCTTTGACAAGACATAGGCGCGGGCGAACATGAGCGAGTCCGCGAGCCGGTCGTATTCCGCGGCTTCCTTGTGAGCCCCATTCGCGGCGTATAGGTCGCGCTTGATCCACAAGGCCGACACCACCTCTTGAACCTGCTCGGGTTGTCGACTGCGCTGAAACGCAATGAACGCCCAGATGGCAGCGACGGAGAGGGCGAGAAGGAGCAGTTGGTCCATTCGGCGATGCTCTAGCCTTACATTCAACAAAGCACCACTGCGGTGGGCCGAGCGCGAAAAGTCCGACTGAGTGGAGTGTCCGGTAAGGGTCGAGGGCTGACCCTCGGCTAGGTCAGGCCGTCTCTGTCAGCACCCAGTGGACACTCGCTCTGACGATCCTCAGCCGCCGCGCGATCTCCGCCGGGACCGTCCCAGTGGACGTTCAAACTGCTCCAGCGCAGTACCTCTTCACGGTCGCCTCCGAGAGCCTGAAATGCTGAGCTGTGCCCTTGATGCTCGCGCCGTTCTCGCTGCGCCAAGCGGCCACCGCAGCGCCGTCATGCGCCTTTGGCCGCCCGAGGCTCTCTTTCCCCCGATGGGTCCGCCCAGTGGCCTCCAGCGCCGCTCTAGCTGCCACGCGCCCGGCCTCGGTTCGCTCCTTGATCTTGCGGCGCTCCAGGTCGGCCACCTGAGCGAGGACGGCCAAGACGATCTCGCCCGCGCCGCCGCCGACAACGCCGATGCCGTGGATGTGGAGGCTGACGCCCAGGTTCATCAGCCGCCGCACTGTCGCTTGCACGTCCAGCGCATCGCGCCCCAGCCTGTCCACCGCATAGACACACACGGTGTCCCCCTCCCGGACGATCTCCATGAGCTTGGCGAAGCCGGGGCGGTCAGCGGCCATGGTCCCGCCGCTCACGCCTTCGTCGGAGAACTCGCGGTCGAACCCGCCGCCCATGGCGTGGCGTTGGGCTTCAATGCTCTGGTCGCTGGTGGAGACGCGGAAGTAGGCGATACGCATGGGGTGGCTCACAAGTTAGGGGATCCATCTGGCCTAGCTCATAACGTGGCTCAAAACCGTCCGTCAAGTAGGTTATGAGCCCCAGCGCTGAACTTAGAACTTGTGAGCCAGGTGACTTGCGATATGCGCTGCATCCGCACTGCTGCTTCGTAGCGCCAGCTTGGCTATGGTGCGCGTGAAGTCGGAGGACAAATGCCCCAGCCCAGATCGCCCGAGATGCAACTCGTTGCCTATGCCCTCTCGCGCTGTGGCGAGTTAGCCCCTTCAGGCAAAGCGCGTCCGCCTAGCTGGCTGGGCACGACTGTTTGGAACCGAGCCTACGACCTGTTTTATGCGGCCGTGGGTGACGGGCGGACACCCAAGACGCACAGAACGACCCTAAAGAACGCGAGGGATGCCTTCGATGCGCACCACGCAAAGTCACCGCGCATCGGGTGGGTCGACCACAAGAAGGGCGGAGTCGCGTACCGTGCCGACAAAGGGGTCCGCAACGTACTTGATACTTGGGCCGGCCGTTCCGACACTGAACTCCGTGACGCAGTGCTGACGATCCTCACAACAGCTCCCATGGACGGAGACGAGATGCCTGAGGAGGCCAACGCCCGGACGGAGGGTGGCCAGAAGGTCTATCTTGCCAGGAAGTACGAGCGGGACGCTGGGTTGCGCGCCGATGCCGTGCGTATCCACCGTTTCACCTGCCTGGGGTGCGGCTTCAACTTCAAGGAAGCCTACGGGCCACACGGCGAGGGCTACATTGAGGTGCATCATTGCATGCCCTTCGGGGAGTTCGGGACGCGCAAGACCGATCCAGCCAAGGACCTCGCGGTCCTTTGCTCGAACTGCCATCGCATGGTTCATCGAAGACGCAACGTGTGCCTGTCGCTTGATGAGCTTCGCTCGAAGATCGCGACCGCGAAGGCGTCTGCCTAGGAGCTTAGCGACTGGGCACCGCACGGCAGGGGGGAGGGGGGACAATCGCGCTGGCGCTTAGGTTCATGCTGTCACGGAGATTTCCGTCGGTTTTTGAGTCGGGCGGTCGCCCGTCCATTTCAAAGATCCATTGACCTCGGGTCTCGCTTGGGAGCCACTGTTAAGCTTCGGGCATAGGGGGGCGCTCATGGGCGTTCGTCTCGGGACGTTGCTTCTCCTCTCGGTAGCCGGGCTCGCCCTCGTTCAGGCGTGCTCGCCTGTGCGCCCTAGCGCTGCCAAGCCCAAGACCTACTTGCCTCTCTGCGCCAGGGCGCTCGTGAGCGCGCAGCACTCAGCTCCTGAACTGTCGGGCGCAGAAGTCGTGCCGGTCGCCCCATCGGTGCTTCAGCCTGGCCCTCCAGTGCGGGTGCAGTGCGCCTTGTCTAAGGGTGACGAAATCGGGGGCGTGACATTCGACGCCATGTGTTCGGACTGGCAATCGGCGGGCTGCGCACGGGTCACCGCGGCAGTGCTGAACGGACGGGTGGTGTACCTCGGTGAAGAGGCACGCTCGGCGATGGCCGATGGCAAGAACCATCAACGGGCACGGGGGCAACGATGATGAGCCAGTTGTGGAACTGGGTCACAGGGCGCGAGTGGTCCGACGCGCTGATCGCGGGGGGCACAGTCGTGCTGGCAGCAGTGACGGCACTGCTCGCGCTGTACACAAAGCGTCTTGCCGACGTTACGACCCGCGCCAGCGTTGTCGCGACCCTTGAACCGAGCAGATGGTCCATCCGCCACTTTGATCTTCGAGTGGAGAATGAAGGACCTGCGGCAGCCTTCAACATTCAGGTGAAGTTCGACCCGCCGATTGACCTTCACGAAGTCAAAGAAGGGCATCAGCAGCCGCTCAGAGACATCTCGATCCTCAGGTCCGGGCAACAGATGCTTAGCTTTGTGGCGGGCATTGAGCAGCTAGACGGGAAGATGTTCACCGTAACAGTCGCATGGTCCCGAAAGCCCAAGGGAGGGAAGCGGGAGAGTGTTACCTACGACTTCGACATGAAATCCTTTGGCGGGATGAGCATGTTGGGCAAGGACCCTGCGGTTCAGGTGGCGGAAGAGATCAAGAAGCTCCGAGAGCTGGTCCAGAAGACAATCTCTGGGAACCGCTTGACGGTAGACACCTTCAGCAGCGACGACCGCGAGCGCCGCGAACGGGAAATCAGGGCTCACTTTGAAGCTCAGCGTGCGACACCGAAAGCAGTGCCAACCCCACAGGCTGCTGCTGCACCCAAGAAGCCGCGGCCAAAGAAAACTTGAAGTGATCACGCGGACCGTGACGCAATGGTCTTTTCGCCATCTCTAAGTGGCCGATGATGTACGCCTGATGCGGCACTATAGCGGCCCGACTAGGCCTTCCCCAGTTTGCTGCCAGACGCCTCGCTAGGCTTTACCCCAGCGAGAAGGTAGCGCGTGGGGCTCGGCCAGGAGCCGCCACCGGAATGTCCTCCGGCGTCAGACGGACGAAACGGTCGCGCACGCTCGTGAGGTCGTACAGGAAGCCTTGCCATCCCGCCCGTCGCGCGCTGGCGGACAAGGGGGCCCGCTCCTTGAACATGTCTGGCGTCTGAAGGTCGGCGGCCAGGTAGTAGACGGCAGCAGCAGTTGGGGACCGAAGGACTAAAAAGAGTGGGAAGTAGATGCCTGAGGCCATCCGATCCCTCTGGGGACCCCATGCCGCGCCGAGAATGGTCCTTGGCAGCAGCGCTGCGTCCCTGACGGTGGTGGCCTTCACCTGGCCCAGGTAGCCGCAGAAGTCGCAGATCAAGTCGGCGCACTTGAAGTTTGTGGGCAGCGGAACCAGTGATCGTGGCCGCTTGCAGCGTGGACACGCGCACAACTTTGCCACGAGGCGCTCCCCGTACACTCCCAAATCCTGCCGTGCCGTAGCCATGCGCGCCTATCCCCGCGCCATGCTGACGCTTCCGCACCGGGATTCAAGCGAGATCGTTGGCGAGAAACCAGGGGGCACGGGGGGAAGCCGCGTCGCTACTTAGGATCATGCCGTCTCGCAGAGTGCTAGGCGGCTCGGGTCCCCGGCGGAGGCGCGTACCTACGCACACGCTCATCCCACCCCTCTGTGTGCAAGATGCGGTCGACGTGATGGTTCCCGTCGAGGACCTGCGCCTTCGTCAAGCGGGCGACGCTCTGCCAGTTGTCGTCGAAAACGTAAGTCGCATTGTCCGGCATCACGCTCTCCAGGATCGCGGTGCCGGTGCGTTGGAAAATGTACGCGACGTACGCCCTGAATCCTCCATTCCCGACGTAGACCTCGTCCGGCCCCAGCCCAGCCATGAACCGAATACGGCTGAGGATCGGCCCGCGGATGGTAGGCGGGTTTCTTGAGATGAGCTGCTGAACGTGCGCCAAAACGGCCTGAAGCGACTGAGGGCCCGGGGGCAACATTGTCCAGTTCACGCGGCGCGTGTTCGGTGGAAGCAGAGAGGCGAGGTTCTCATGGCGCACGTCACATTGCCCGAATAGCTCCAGGAAGAGGTTCACCGCGTGCAGCACGCCCTCATCGGATGTTTGTCCCCAGGTCATCGTTTCCGAGACGATCAGCCGGGACCCGTGCGCCTCAACGACCACAAGTTCGAGCGCGGGAGGCGGCACGAACGTGCGTTGGTAACAGTCGCGCATCATGTCCACCTCGGTGGTCACGGTCCGAGTCTGCCCCGGGCCAGCCCACTCCTGGCGGGTCCACTCGCGGCGACCGACGCTGCGGTTCTCCTTGGGTCGGTCTCGGTGCGTGACGTACTTTCCTTCGGCGTTGAACCGGCTGGTCCGCCCAACTCCCGCCGGAAGGAGCGCGTCTCCGACAGAGAGGCCAGCAAACCCGGAGGCGGTGAGGCGCGGCAGCGCGACGTCCGCAAGATCGACCGCCAGCTTAAAGGCCGTGCCGGGCAACAGCCCACCGAGATAGCTGCCCAACTGCCGAACGCGCGTCTTCCTGATGAGCATGTGGCTCTCGATGCCTCTTCAATCGAAGAACACCGTGAGGTGAGTCTTCAACCGGCGCGAGTCTATCGCGCATGATCGCCACCTGAGCGCGAGGGGGCTTCCAAGTTTTGAGTGGGCGGAGTGACGTTGTCACGAAGCCGGCGCGGGCCTAGCGTGCCGCCGGCTCAGATGACGCGGGGGGCGTCCTATGATCAGACAAGCAGCACTCTGTCTTCTGTTCTTGCTCGGCGCATGCTCGACGGTGGAGACCTCGGGGCTGGCAGCGCCAGTCGCCCAGAGCCTAAGGCAGGATCGGATCCAGCTCCGGGTACACACGGGCGACGAGCAGATGGACCGGCTGGTCTACGAGATGGCCTATCAGCAGTTCGCCGATGTGATCCCTCTCAGGGAGCGTGAGCCCTACACGGGGTACTTTGAGGTAACCTTCGCCAGCAAAACCGCGGGGGCCTACATCGGCTCATCCAGTACCGTCGCCCAGGCGAGTGGTACGGGCTACGCCTGGTACACGGGGGCCGCAGTCTCGGGCTTCGCCACGGCAAACGGGACTAGCTCAACGGTCAGCAGCGGCAGCGTCTTGGAATGGCAGAACAGCACAATGCTTGCGGTCCTCAAGCGGAGCGACGGTGAGCGGCTCTGGAGCGCGGACTACAGCTACAAGGGCGGATGGGAGATGTCCGGCTGGGTCGTCAACACACCAGAAGAGGCGGCGCGCCTCGTCACCAAGCGCCTCAAGGCTCGTTTCACGGCGGACCGCGATGGCGGCAGGGGGCGATAGGTCACGGCGCATGTTTCCGCTCGGCGTGCGTGGAGGCCATGAGTGAGTAGCGAGGACAACAAAGGGTCCTACAGCCGGGCGTGTCTCGTTGCAGCGTCCCGCGTCGTCGGTGACTTGGGCCACACAGACCTCGACGACCTGTTGCTGGAGTGGGGAATACCTGAGTTGGCGGCCGGGCGGACAGCCGGTTCAAGGGCTCAGCGAGGGATTGCGATAGGCGTGTACGCAGTCGATCACCCTGAGGCGACAACCGCTGAAGGACGGTCCCTGAGAGATGTGCTTGTTGAGAGCGCCATGCAGGTCTGCATCAGGCACTCAGGCAACGACTACGCTGGCCTGGAGGCAGATCATCGCAAGGCATTTGCGATGTCGCTGCCGCCGGAAAGGCGCTCGATCCTAACCGAGCCGGTCACGTTCTCCTTTGCAGGTGCTCCGTCGGACCCGGTCGCCCCGCCTCCAGTTACCGCACCAGGCACCACTTCAAGGACAGCAGAAGTGAGTACAGAAGCACAGACGCGGGTGTTCCTAGTTCACGGTCGGGATGAGGCCGCAAAGGACACCGTGACGCTCTTCCTAGAGAGGCTGGGGCTTGAGGTCATCATCCTGCACGAGCAAGCGAATGGTGGGAGGACGTTACTCAGCAAGTTCATCGAGGAAGCCTCGACCGTAACGTTTGCGGTCGTCTTGATGACAGGCGATGATCGGGGACGGCTGGCCACGGACACTCGCGTCCCTCCGAGCCCTCGCGCGCGTCAAAACGTCGTCTTCGAATTAGGTTTCTTCATCGGCCTCAAAGGGCCCGCCAAGGTATGTGCCCTTGTCGCCCCTGACGTAGAACCCCCGTCGGACTTTGAAGCGGTGGTCTACGTGCCTTTTGGGCCTCAGACCCGGTGGCGTCAGGACCTGGCGAGGGAGCTGAAAGCAGCGGGGATGCCCATCAACACCGATGCGCTTTTGCGGTAACTGGACACCGCAAGCAGGGTACGCGGCGGGGTACGCAATGGGGTACGTGGAAGCTTTTCAGCCTCAATAACGCTCTGATTTTGAATAGGAAATGCCACCGTTTGACAGGTGGCGGTGCGAGTGGGATTCGAACCCACGTTAGAGTTTCCCCTAAACACGCTTTCCAAGCGTGCGCCTTCAACCACTCGGCCACCGCACCTCACCGGTCCGAGGGGCGGACCCCTCGGCGGAAGGCGCGACATACACGAAGCGGTGCTAGCCGGGCAAGCGGCGCTTCGCGGCCTGCGCCAGATGGTCCGGATCGAACAGCGAGCGGGGCTCGGCCCGGGCGAGGGCGGCTTCCAGGGGGCGGGACTGGCTGAGCCAGGCCTTGAGGGCGGGCCCTGGGTCGGAAGCGGCGCCGGTGCGGGGCTCACGGAGGGTTTGCTGGATCGCGGCCAGGCGGGCGTCGGCGGCGCGCAGGGCCTCGCGGTCGGGCTGCAGCGCCGGGTCGGCGGAGAAGCGCTCATCGATGAGGCCGAGGCGGGCGCGGGCGGCGGCGACCATGACCACGGCGG
>JBOHKZ010000226.1:0-28880 GCA_050729355.1 Phenylobacterium sp.
CTGCGTCGCGGCGTTCGGCCGGGTGCCGCGCAAGGAGACTCCAATGTTCGGCGAGGAAGACCGCAGGCTAAACGAAGAGACCGATGCGCGGACTAACCAGAAGACCACCCCGCTGCCGCTGACGGCAAATGACCTCGGCGGGATCGCGGGGCTGCGCCGTCGCTGGGCCGATCTCCCAATGATCCCCCGCGTCGTGCTCGACCGGGCCGAAGGGCTCGACCGCTCCTGGCCGGGTTTTGACCTGCGGACGATCCTGGTGGGCGAGGAGAGCGCCGGCCGCTTCACCTTCCACGACCTGATCCTCGCGCCTGGCGCCGGACTTCCCGCCCACCACCTCACCGGATCGGACACCTACTGGTGTGTGCTCGACGGGGAGGTCGAATTGACCGTCGGAACTCGCACGGCCGTCGCCGGTCGCGATGGTTTCGCCTTCGTCCCCGAGGATACGACCCAGGCGATCCAGAACCGTTCGTCCGAGCCGGCGAGGGTGTTCCTGTGGCATTCACCGGCGGGTCCCGAACGGGCCTTCGCAGCGGCTCATAGAGTGTTCCGCCAGACGCCGAACGCCACCAAGGGCGCCTTTCTGGATGCGCTGGGGGCCTTGGGCTTCAGTTTCCACCGCGGTGGCGAGCGGCTCGAAAACGACGCCCGCACCAACGCCCCGGCGTCGCGTCTGGACGCCACGATCGACACCTTTGACGACTTCGCGGGTCTTCGGACGCAGTGGGCGCGACGGGCGCCGGTTCCCAAGCTCGTCCTCGACCGGACGCGTGAAGGCGACATTCCGATGAAAGGGCAGGACACGAAGGTGCTGCTCAGCGGCGACGAGGGCAGCGGCCGCTGCGTCGTATTCCACTACGGCATCGAGCCCGGATACCGTGCGCCGTCTCATCATCAGCCCAGCGAAGAGGAGATCTTCCTGGTTCTGGAAGGCACCCTTGACCTGACCGTGGGTAACGTGACGACGCAGGTGCCCCGCGGCGGCTTCGGTTTCGTGCCTCGCTATGGCACCCATTCGTTCGGCAATCCGATGAAGCAGGGCGACGCGCGGACGATCACCATCAACTCTCCGGCTGGCCATGAACGCGGGTTCGAGATGTTGGTGCGGGAGGGCGGGTCTGAACGGTTGCCTGAATTGCTCGTCGCCCACGGCTGGCACGTTCACGACGCCTATCATCCGGCCGACTAGGGGCTAGGTGGCGAGGACGGCCGGCGTCCGGCTGTCGACGACCGAAGACTTTGCGGAAGACCCGCGGGAGTTCCTGGAGCGGCGCGCGCCGCGCTGGACCGGCCACTAGGTCGGAAGGCTCAGCAGCCGCCACGCCGTTCTGTCCATGATCGCGGTGACGCCCGGCGTCTCAAGAATGGAGTCTAGGGACTTGTCGACCCGCGGCAACGGATAGTCCGTGCCCGATCACGATCCAATCGGGCCGACACTCGGCAGCGAGGTGGCGCAGGCCCTCTGGCTGGTTTTCACCCGCACGACCAGCGCCGATTTCCCCCGCGCGCGGGAAGATCTCGTGGAGGCGGTCGACGATCCGTTTGGGGCGCTGCGCGACGGCGTCCTCAAGCCCCGGATCAACCACTCCTATGCGCCTGTGGACGGGGCGACCGCCCATAGTGACGTGAAATCCCGACAGACGAACGGACTGACGGTTCTCATCGTCTAACGACCGGGCAAAAGCTCCGGCGGCGGAACCCTGAGGCGAAGAGGCGAGCGAACGCCGGGTTGCGAGGGTCGGGCATCGACTAGGCCCGGCATGCACACATGCTGGGCCAATCGCCAACCGAGCAGGCGAGGAACCCAGATATCGACCGCCCAGTGGTTTCCGCTGGCCGGGGATTGGGCCTCCGGGTTGGACCCCTCAAGTCGCGATGTAACCGTCGCCACGCCGCCCAAGCGTCGCAGCCCAATTTCCCGGACCACTAGGCGGGGCCAGCGGCGACAATCGAGGCTGGCCAAGGCCGCCGTCGCGGGCTGCAGGCCGAACCATGGGGTCAGAAATAAAGCGTCTGCGGCGAGCAGCTCCCGAAGGATCGCGACATTGCCTTCCGACAGCGAACGGTAGAACTCGGACGCGCGAGCCAGAACTTCCCCGTCCCTTGCGGGGCCCGCCAACGCCGAGTCGATCTCCGGTTCGCGCCAGGACATTCGCGAGCTCCTTTAAGGATCGCGTCGCCGTTGACGGCGACGGGCTGGCTCTCAGCGCCGAACCTTCAGTGTGACTCCGTAGGTCCGGGGTTGGCCAAAGGCGAAGGTGGAGGTGCCGCCGGCCGTCGCCGAGGCGTTGATCGTCTCGTCCGCGAGGTTGCGGCCCCAGGCGACCAGATCCCATTTTCCGGACGAAGCGGTCCACGTCACCGCCGCGCTGAGGTCATGGTAGGAGTCCTGCCGCAGCAAGTGGTCGACGTCCCAGTAGAAGCCGCTGTTGTAGTGGTCATTCGCATTCAGCGCGACCTGCGATCCTCCCGAAAGCGGAACCGTGTACTGGAAGCCCAGATTGGCGGTGAACTTGGGCGACCTGATCATCCGCGTGTGGCTTGCGTCGCAGGAGACCGTCGTGTTTCCGCCCACAAAAGCCGCGCTGGCAGGAAGCGCGCCCACCACCGAGCAGCCTGCCCTGAGGGGCAGGGTCACCGGATTGGGCAGCGCGAAAGGAGCGCCGGGGAAGTCGTCGTATTTGGCGTTCAGGATTTCGAAGCCGCCGCTGATGGTCAGATTCTGGGTCGCCGCAGCGGTGAAGTCGACATCGAAGCCTTTGATCTTCGCAGTCGCCGCATTGAAGAGCACGAAGCGGCCGGGGAAGTTCGATACCGTCTGGCGCAGCTGCACGTCCTTGTAGTCGTAGTAGAAGGCCGACGCGTTTAGCCGGAGGCGGTGTTCGAAGAACTCGTTCTTCAGTCCCACCTCGAACGCGTCAACGATCTCGGGGTCCACCGGCTGGTTGAAGAACACCGAGATGTTGTAGAGGCCGCTCTTGAAGCCGCGGTTGTAGGATGCATAGCCCATGATATCGGGCGTGAAGTGGTGATCGAGGACCACGCGATAGGTCCACTGGCCCCAGGTCTTGGGCGTCTCCAGGGGTGCAAACGTCCCGCCCGGCGCCGCCGGACTGGTGACGGAGAGCGCGCCCGTCGCGGTGATGCTAACCGCCTGGCCGGAGACGGTCTTCTTGTCTTCGGTGTAGCGCGCGCCCACGGTCAGTCGGGTATCGGGCAGGATGGTCTTCGAGCCGTCCACATAGACCGCGTAGGATTCGGTCTTCTGGTTGGAGGCGATCTGGCTGGCCCCCGAACCCTGGAAAATGAAACGCCCCTCCCGATAGTCGAGAACATCGAGGCTTGTCTTGTCGTACAGGTAGAAGGCACCCACGATCCACTGCAGGTCCTTGTCTGGTTGCGACTGGATCTGGAATTCTTCGGTCTTGGTCGCCTGAGCGCCGTAGATGTACTGGGTGACCGAGGCGCGTCCGGCCAGGAGCGGCGTGTGGATCGGCTCGGCGTTCTGCACGAAGTTGAAGCGATCCCAAAGCTGGTGATAGCTGACGATGTTGGTGAGCCGCGCCCAGCCCAGGTCGTGGTGCAGCGTGAGGGCGCCCAAGGCCTGGGCGTCACGGTTCTGCGTCGGGATGGCGTCGTAGGTGGCGTGTTTGCCGGCGTAGCCGGTGACGCGATCGTCGGCCACCATGCCCGGATAGACGCCGTTGGTCGTTCCCTGGAAACCGTATTTCCAATTGTAGAGCAGGTTAAGGCCCAGATCGGTCTTGTCGGAGATATCCCAAAGCCACTTGTTCTGGACGCCGTAGTTTTCGCTGCGACCGACCTTGCGGCCCAGGAACAGGTTGTCGATGTAGCCGTCGTGCTGGTCGTCGACATAGGCCGAAAGGCTGGTCGCCAAGCCGGGCGCCACGCCGCCGGTCACGTAGGCGTCTGCGCTTACGGTGTTGTAGTTGCCGTAGCCGACGCTCCCATACCAGTCGAACTCCGGCTTCGGTTGGCGGGTGATCACCTGAATGACGCCGCCGGTAGTGTTGCGCCCGAACAGCGTGCCCTGGGGCCCCTTGGCGACCTCGATTCGTTCGAGGTTGTTGAATGAGAAGAGGCCGCTCGCCGGCGCCACGAGGTAGACGCCGTCCACATAGATCGCGACCGGCGATTCAACCCCGAGAGAGCCCGTATTCTGTCCGACCCCGCGAATATAAGGCACCGCGGCCGTGAGATTGTTGTTGAAGGTGAGGCCGGGGACCATCGTCTGGAGGGCCTGGGTCCCAGTCGCTCCGGCGGCCTCGATCGCGCTCGCGGTCAGAGCCTGGACGGTCAGCGGCGCGTCCTGGATATTCTCTGCGCGCTTCTGGGCGGTGATGATCACCTCTTCCACGACGGGCGCGCTCGAGGCGGCCGGCTGAGCCGCGGCGGATCCCGCCGTCAGCGCCACGGTTGAGGCCAGCAGCCAAAGCCTGAATGAGAACATCTGGTTTCCTCCGTTTTGATGGAGGTGCGTTGAACGCCGGGGTGACCGCCCAACTGAGCGGTCCCCGGGCGGCGCGGCAAGAGGCCGGTTCTGCGCCGGATCCTCCAGTCCACCGACCTGTCAACGCCAAGTGGGCGGCAGGCAGTTCAACGTCCCCCTATTGAGTCCTGCATAAGGCGCCGGCTGGTTGTAGTCGAGAATGTCGGCCACGTTTGTCGGACAATTGCGTCCCGTGTGCCATATTTGCCGCGCCCCGCGTAGTCGGGCCGATCAAGATGTTCGTGAGCACATCGTCATACGATAATGTCAGGTCATCGATGCCGTTGAAAGTCGATGGAGAAGCTCGCCGTCCATCCGCCGTCGTCATGTTCAGGAGCAGGGGCGGGTGCGTGCCGGCCGGAATCGCGATGGCCAGAGGATTGCTGGAGATGACCGGCCACGGCGCATGCCGGGAGCGTGAGGGGCTCTACCGCGCCGCGCGCGCCGTCCGGCGACAAGGACCTTGGCTCTTCCTCTGGGAGCCTGGAAATGCCTGGCCGAGATTGCCGACACCACCGGCGAGAACGATGACGCCAAAGGCTTTGAGACCGGGCTGCGAACATGGCGGAAAAAGCTTAGCTTCACCCCCCACCGCCATGCTCAAACTAAGTATGGCCGACGGTGCTCTGGCTCCGAAGTCATTTCGCCGCCTCTGGGGAGGCAAAGCCGTCCAACGCATCGGCCACGGCGCTCCGATAGCCGACCATCGCCTGCTCCTTAACATGGCCGTAGCCGCGAACGGCCAGGGCCATGCCCGCGATGCGGGTCGCCTCCGGCAGGTTTACCGGCGAAAGGCGCTCGATCAACCTTCCCAGCAGCACCTCGTAGTCGGCAATCATCCCGCGCTCGGCCCGCCGTTCAGCGGTACGCCCAAAGGGGTCGAGCCGGGTGCCGCGTAGGCGTCTTCCCTTCGCGAGCACCCACAGCATCGGCATCATCCAGCCGCCGAAGCGGCGCTTGCGCAGATGGCCAGTTGTCTTGTCGCGGACAGAGAGCAGCGGCGGCGCCATGTGGAAGCTGACCTTCACCTTGCCCTCGAAGTTCTCCTTTAGGGCTTCCGAGAAGCTGCCGTCCGTGAACAGTCGCGCGACCTCGTATTCGTCCTTGTAGGCCATCAGCCGGAAGAGGGCTCTGGCTGCGGTTCTGGTGAAGGCGCCATCGCCGCCGACTAGGCGCTCCGCTTCGGAGACGCAGCTGACTGTCGCCCTAAAGCGCTGCCCATAGGCCTCGTCCTGGTAGGAGCCCAGGAAGGCCGCGCGGCGGGTGATGAGCTGCTCCAGTGATTCCGGAGGCGGCTCGATGAGGCCCGCCGCAGCATACACCGCATCGGCGTCGACCGCGAGGCGCCGGCCCCATGCGAAGGCTGCTTTGTTCATCGCGACGGCGACGCCGTTCAGAGATATGGCCGCCTCGATGGCGGCGAGATCGAGCGCCACCCAGCCCTTCTGCCAGGCCAGGCCGACCATCATCAGGTTGGAGCCGATGGCATCCCCAAACAGCCGTTCGGAAAGCCGGGTGAAGGGATACGCCACGACATTCTCAGCGCCGGCTCGCTGGGTGAGGCGACGGGCGAGCAGCGTGACATCCGGCCGTGCGTCCCGGTTCTGGGTGAAGTCGCCGGTGATTGAGATGTCTGTGTTAGCGACCACCCGGGTTCGGCCGGGCGCGATGGACGCCATCACATCCCGCAGGTTGCCGACCACCTGATCGCAGGCGATGATCAGGTCGGCCTGTCCCGAGGGCACCCGAAGGGCCGTGATGGCCTCCTCGGCGATATGAATGTGGCTGACCACGGCGCCTCCCTTTTGCGCCATGCCCACCTGATCCAGAACGCCCGCCGATCGGCCCGCCATGTGGCACGCCACCGCCGCCAGCGCGCCGATCGTCACAACCCCGGTGCCGCCGACGCCCGCGACGACGATTCGGGCATGGCGCGTGTCGGCCGGAACCGGGAGCGGCAGCGACGCGGTATCGAAGCCTTCCGCGGCGCCCTGGACTGGCCGGGGATGGCCGCCCACGAGGGTGACAAAGCTCGGACAGAACCCCGCAACGCAACTGTAGTCCTTGTTGCAGCTCGACTGGTTGATACGGCGTTTGGCGCCGAACGGCGTCTCGATCGGCTCCACCGAAAGGCAGTTGGATTTGGCCGAACAGTCACCGCAGCCTTCGCAGACGAGTTCATTGATGAATACCCGAGTCGCAGGGTCTTCGAGCTGTCCGCGCTTGCGCAGGCGCCGCTTCTCGGTCGCGCACATCTGCTCGTACAAGATGACGCTGACGCCCGGTCGGTTACGCAGCGCGCGCTGCAGCGCCTCCAGCTCGTCGCGGTGTTCGATCCCCTGGACCTTTGCCCGCAGCGGATCGTCCGATCGATAGCGCGCCGGATCGTCCGTCGAGATTACGATGGCCTCGACGCCTTCGGCGCGCAGCTGGTTTACCATGCGCTCGACCGAGAGCTCGCCGTCGACGGCCTGCCCGCCGGTCATCGCCACCGCGCTGTTGTAGAGGAGCTTGTAGGTGACGGTCAGCCGAGCGGCGACGGCCTGGCGGATCGCGAGCAGGCCTGAGTGGAAGTACGTGCCGTCGCCCATATTGGCGAAGACGTGCTTTTCGTCGGTGAAGGGCGCCAGACCCATCCAGTGGATGCCTTCGCCCCCCATCTGCGAAAAGCTGCCGGTGGCCGGGCGGTTGTAGGCGGCCAGCCCATGGCATCCGATCCCGGCGGTCGCGCGGCTCCCGTCCGGGACCACCGTGGAGCGGTTGTGCGGGCAACCCGAGCAGAAGAAGGGCTTGCGCAGCATCGGAGGCGTAGCTAGCCGCGCCTGGGCGCCTAGCGCCTCGCGCGCCCGTCCCCCCATGGCCCTCGTCTGCTCATCGCCTATCGCCGCGCCGAGCAGGGCGCCCAGGCCGGCGGCGATCTGTTCAGGCGTGAGGTCCCCCGTCGCCGCAAAGAGCTCGGTCCCGTCTGGCCCGCGCTTGCCCCATATCGCGGGCGTTTTCGGCCGCCCGTACAGGATCGATTTGGCTTGGCGCTCGATGAATGCGCCCTTCTCTTCGACCACGATCATGGTGTCCAGGCCGGCGGCGAAGGCTGCAAGGCCCTCGGGCTCCAACGGCCAGATCATGGCCGGCTTGTAGAGGGCGATCCCGAGCGCCGCCATTCGTGTCTCGTCGAGAGCCAGCAGACGAAGGCTCTCGAGCAAATCCAGCCAGGACTTGCCAGCGGCGACCAAGCCGATGCGTGCACCGGCGGCCTTCAGGACGACGCGATCAAGACCATTTGCCCGGACGTAGGCCGCGACGGCCGGTAAGCGATGGTCGACGTGGCGCGTTTCCTGTTCCTGCGGCGTCTCTGGCCAGCGGTTATGCAGGCCCATGGGCGGCGGCGGGATCGGGGGCAGGATGAAGCGCCGCGCCGGATTCTCTCCCGGGACCGTGCGGGTCGCATCGGCTACTTCCGTGATGATCTTCAGCGCCGCCCAGGAGCCGGTGTGTCGTGACATGGCGAAGGCATGCAGCCCGTAGTCGACGATTTCGGCTGCGTCGGCGGGATAGAAGAGCGGCGCCTGCAGCCCCGCGACCACCTCGTCCGAACAGCAGATGATCGAAGAGGACTTGGCGACGTGGTCATCGCCCACCGCCAGGACGACCCCGCCCTGCGGCGACGCGCCCTGGTAGTTGCCGTGGCGCACGGCGTCAGAAGCCCGATCCAGCCCCGGGCCCTTGCCATACCACAGCGCGAACACGCCATCGACCTTGGCGGCGGGCGTCTGTGCGATCTGCTGCGTCCCGGCGACGGCCGTGGCGGCCAATTCCTCGTTGACCGCTGGCTGCACGACGATCCCGCGTTGCTCCACGAGGGACTTGGCGCTCGCGAAGGCGGTGTCCAACGTGCCGAGCGGGGACCCGCGATATCCTGAGACGAACCCCCCCGTCTTGCGCCCCTCGGCCGCGTCGCGCTCGGCCTGAACCAGCATAAGCCGCACGAGCGCCTGGACGCCGGTGATCAGGATCGGGCCCGACCTAAGCGTAAACCGGTCCGCCAGCGTCACAGCCCTCAGGGGGGGCGTCGGGTCGCTGGAATTGAGGGTGTCGAGCATCAGTGTTTCCACATTGGGCCGCGTGATAGAACCGAGCCGCTCAGGCATTTCGCCAGCCGGGCCGCCCACGCCCACCCACCAAGCCGGCGCGGACCCTCTGCTTGAGGAGCGGCCGGGGGCGGAACCGTTCGCCGTAGGCCTCCTGCATGATCTCCTGCGCCTGCAGGCATAGGCTTGAGGTTGTGGCGTCCATGAGTTCGAAGGGGCCCATGGGATGGCCCAAGCCCAGTCTGCAAGCGGTGTCGATGTCCTCAGGCGTCGCCACGCCCTCCTCGACGAGCCGGACCGCCTCGATCAGGAACATGTGGAGCACTCTGTTCACCGCGAAGCCCGCCACGTCCTTGACGCGGATCGGTTGTTTTCCCGCCGCGGTGAGCAGATCGATGACGGCTGCCACCGTCTCCGGCGCGGTTTGGAACGCTGGGATCACCTCGACCAAGCGCATGCGGGACGCGGGCGAGAAGAAGTGCGCTCCGACAAACGAGGGCGCGCGCGCCGACGAAACCGTGGCGGCCAGGGTCGATATGGGGATTGTAGAGGTGTTGGTCGCGATCAGGGTGGTCTCTGGGCAGAGCCGGTCGAGTTCCTGAATTACGCTGGTTTTCACGGCCAGATCCTCGAACACCGCTTCGACCACGAAATCGCAACGGGTGAAGGTCGAGAGTCCGACGACGGCGCGCACCGACTCGGACGCGCGATCCGCCACGTCCTGGCTATAGAACCCGCGAGCCGCACCCTTCGCCAGTGTCTCGGCCATGCGGGTCCTGGCGCGATCGAGCGACCCCTCGCTTTGGTCGGCCAGAACGACGTCATGTCCGGCGAGAGCGAACACGAGCGCGATCTCCGCGCCCATCAGGCCGGCACCCACGACGCCGATAGACTTGAATTCCATGTTCATGCCCTCCACAGGTCCTTCAGCGGTTTAGTCTTTAGCGTGCGCAGCGTGCCTCTCCGCTTACAGCGGACGCGGCGTGGCGGGCGGTTTCTCAAGGCGCCGGCGCGTCGGCCCTTCGCGGGAAAATCCAGGGCTGGCTCGTCCTGAGTTCGCGCTGGAAGGCTTCGATGTCGTCGGCGAAGCGCAGCGTCTGCCCAATCTCGTCCCACCCTTCCAGCAGCGCTTGGCGGCGGCTTTCCGGGATGGAGAAACGGATCACACCATGGCCGTCGCGCGAAATGGTGCAGGCTTCGAGGTCGACGCTGAGGCGGCTGGAGTTCGAGTCCTCCAGATATCGGTGGAGGGTTGCGATCTGCTCCGGCGGGAGAGTGACCAGCAGAAGACCGTTCTTGAACGCGTTCTCGTAGAAGATGTCGCCGAAGCTCTCGGCGATGACGCAGCCGATTCCGAACCGCTTCAAGGCCCAGACTGCGAACTCGCGCGAACTCCCGCAGCCAAAGTTCCGGTTGGACACCAGAATTTTCGCCTCCCGGTAAGGCGGTCGGTTCAGGACGAAAACCGGATTTTCCGCGCCTTTGAGATCGTAGCGCCAACCGGCGAACAAACCCTTCCCGGCGTCGAGCTTGAGACTCCTCTGGTAGGCTGCTGGGATGATCGCATCCGTGTCGATGTTGTCTTGGGGGAAGCCCGCAGCCACGCCCTCGACAAGTCGGACCTTTTCCATGCTGCTCGCGTTCCCTAGCTGAGCTTGCCGAAGTCGGCGATGACACCGCGGATCGCGCTGGCGGCGACGGTGGCGGGGCTTGCCAGATGGGTGCGGCTCATGGGGCCCTGTCGACCTTGGAAGTTGCGGTTCGACGTGGAGATGCATCGGGCGCCAGGGGCGACGAAATCGTCGTTGATCGCCACACACATGGAGCAGCCCGCCTCGCGCCACTCGAAGCCTGCCTCCCGGAAAATCGTGTCGAGGCCTTGAGCCTCGGCCGCGCGCTTGACGGCGGCCGAACCCGGCACCGCGAGGCCGCGGACATGTGGCGCGATCTTGCGACCCTTCAGGATGCGGGCGGCCGCCTCGAAATCTTCCAGGCGACTGTTGGTGCAGGAGCCGATGAAGGCGACGTCAATCGGCAATCCCTCAAGGGACTGGCCGGGGTCGAGGGCCATATAGGCTAGGGCCTTAGCGACTTCGTCGCGGCGGGCGGGCTCTTTGAAGTCGCTGGGATCCGGCACGCGGCCATCCACGGGACTAACGTCCTGCGGAGTGGTGCCCCAAGTCACCTGCGCGCCGATCTCGGCGCAGTCCACGACCACCTCCCGATCAAAGGCCGCGCCTTCGTCGGACCTGAGGGTTCGCCATTGCGCGACCGCGGCGTCCCATTCATCCCCGTGGGGAGCGAAGGGACGGCCCCTGAGGTATTCGAAGGTGACCTCGTCGGGGGCCACGAGGCCGGCGCGTGCGCCGAACTCGATGGACATGTTGCACAGCGTCTGACGTTGATCGATCGACAGGGCTTCGACGCCAGGACCGGCGTACTCCACCACATGGCCTCGGCCGGCCGCAACGCCGATGCGGCCGATCAGGAACAGGATCATGTCTTTCGCCGAAGCGCCGCTGCGCAGCGCGCCCTCGAACCACACACGCATGCGCCTGGGGCGCCGCTGCAGGATGGCCTGCGTCGCCAAGACATGCTCGACCTCGCTCGTGCCGATTCCCCACGCCCAGGCGCCTAGACCGCCACAGGTCGCCGTGTGACTGTCGCCGCAGACGAGCGTCGCGCCGGGCAGGACTAGGCCCAGCTCCGGCGCCACCACATGGACGATCCCCTGTCGAGGGTCGTCGACATCAACGAGTTCAATGCCATGGCGCGGGCAGTTGACGCGCATGAGTTCCACGAACTCGCGACCGCCTGCGAAGGTCTCGCCAGTTCTTCCGGGCGCCGTGGACAGGATGTGGTCGATGACCCCGAAAGTGAGTTCCGGGTTCCGCGTCACACGGCCTTCACGATCCAGGCCCGCGAAGGCGGCGCCGGAGGTGCACTCGTGGATCATGTGGCGATCCACGTGGATCAGGAACACATCATCCTTGAGCTCGCGGATTACGTGGCGCCGCCAAATCTTGTCGAAGAGGGTTAGGGGTTCTGACACGGTCTTACTCCACGGCAACTGTGGGCGGCTGGGAACGGGGGCTAGGATCGGGCGCCGCACTCCTTCGCGCGAACCCATCTCGGTCGGGCCGGATGAGGAAGGCGCCGAGCGCGGCGCAGCATAGACCCAGGGTCGCGGCGATCATGAACCCGTGTTCGAACCCCTGGGCTGGAGAGACGGCCCTCTGCACCGCGAACCCCATGGTCAGCGGCGCGATCACGCCAGCGGAGGTCGAGATGGCGCTGCAGATCGCAAGGGCGCTGCCGCGTGTCGCCACGGGGCTGAGTTCGCCGACCATGACGAAGGCGAGCGGGAAGACGGCCGCCATGGCGCCGAAGCCGGCGACCAGCGCCGCCAGAAGCAAGGGCCCCTCGGCCTGCGACGCCGCCCAGAGGGCAACGCCGCCGAGAAAGGTGCAGGCGGCGAGGGGCAGCGCCCTGGCGTGGCGGCTGCTTGCGCCCCGCCGGACGGCCAGTTGGGAGAGCGCGCTCGACGCGAGGCTGCCGATCCCTGTCGCCAAGGAAATGAGCGAGACCACCCAGGCTGCGTTGGCCTGAGCGTAACCGTGAGCTTCCACCAGGAAGGTTGGCACCCAGATGACGAGCAGGGCGTTCGCCCAGTAGGCAGCGAACCCGCATAGGCAGATGCCGGCGTATGACCACGACAGTAAGGTCGCGGCATACCCCCGCCTGGGACGTCCGGCAGGGACGCCGGCCTCGACCTCGTCACGGATTGGGCCGTCCTCGCCGAGCACGAGCCAGGCGACGACCCACACCGCCCCCACCACGGCGAGGAAGATGAAAGGCGCCCTCCAGCCATAGGCGTGGCTGATCCAGGTGAGCAGCGGAGCGGCGACCAGCATGCCCATGGCGGCGCCGATGCTGTTGGTGAAGCCCGCGGGCAAGGTGCGGCTCTTGTCGTCGAACCACTTGTACAGCGCGTGCACGCAGAGCGGACTGGCTGGTCCCTCTGCGGCTCCGAGAACCACGCGCGCCAGCGTGATAGTCGTGAAGGAGGCGGCGAAGGCGATCGGCAACTGGCAGATCGACCAGACCACGGCCAGGCCCGCGAGCAGCCTCTTCGTGGGCGTTCGGTCCGCCAGGAAGCCGACCACGATCGCCGAAACTGAGAACAGGAAGAAGAAGCTCGACCCAATAAATCCGAACTGTTCGGCGGAGAGAGCGAGTTCCTTGCGCATAGGGATGGCGACGATCCCTAGGACAAGCTTGTCCGAGAAGTTGATCACCATGAACAGGAACAAAAGCCCGACCATGGTCCACTGCTTCCGGACAAGCGACGGCATCGGCTAGGCTCCGATCAGAAGGTCTGTTCGATGCGTACGCCGAAGGTGCGAGGCGCGCCGAGATAGCTGTGGAGCAGGCTTGCACCGGTCGTCGGGTTCCTAACGCCGAACAGGGAATCCAACACCTGGTAGAAGGTGTAGGTGACGTAGTGGCGATCTGTGAGATTGTCTCCGAACACGGAAACCGTGAGCCCATCGTGGCTGGCGATCTCGGCCCGCGCGCCCCAGATCAGACGACTAGGTGAGATGGCCTGCGGGTTGTTGTCATTGAGCATGAAGTGCTTCGATACGTAGTTGGCCGAGACCCGCAGTTTTGCTGTGAAGTTCTCTGATACGGGGAGGTCGCCTACCGTGGCGGCCAGATTGAATTGATACTTGGGGGCGAAACTCACACGCTGGCCGCTCAGGTCCTGAACACGAGGGCAGGAGTTCGCCGCGCCGGTGCAGCCGGGGAGTCCCGGCGCCTGCTGGTTGCTAGTGTAGATGCTGTCCAGGTACGCCGCACCGCCATCGAAACGCAGATGATCGCTGACCCGCAGACCTCCCTCGAGTTCGAGGCCCTTGGCGCGGACATCGCCGGCGTTGCGAATGACGAAGGACGCCCCGTTGAACGAGCGGTCCTGGAAGTTGTGTATGTCGCTGCGGAATGCGGTGGCGTTTAGGAGCAGCCGTCGATCGAACAGCTCGGACTTGAAGCCGACCTCGTAGTCCTTGACCGTTTCGGCGTCGATCAGGCGCGCGGGGCCGAGAGCCACGGTGCTGCCGCCCGAGCTGATGGCGGCGGACTTGTACCCACTGGAGACGTTGGCGAAGGCCATGAAGGTGGCGATCGGTGACCAGGACAGGTTCACCCGGTAGGACGGCTGGTCGTCCGACAACTTGAGCGCGGTGTCTTCAGGCGCGCGCAGCACCCCCGCCCCCGGGTTGTTCACTTGCTGAAGGAAACGTCCCTGCTTCTTGTCCTGGGTGTAACGGAGGCCGACGGTCAGAGTGAAGCTGTCGGTAATATGGTAATCGGCTTGGCCGTAGGCGGCCAGGCTCTTCGCCACCTGGTTCAGCCGTCCTAGGGACGCCTGTGTCGGCGAGCCCGCGAGGCAAGCAGCGCGTTGCGTCGCGTTGGTCACCGCGAAGCCGCAGAAATCGGACCCAAGGTCGAATTGCTCGCTGAGGGCGTAGTCCTCGCGGAAGTAGTAGAGGCCGGCCACGAAATTCAGCTTGCCGTCGAGCAGTTTGTCGGTCGGCGAGATGAACTGAAGTTCATAGCTCTGGCTCTCGCTGGCGTATCCGGCCGTCCGATAGAGCATGGGACGCGGGATATAAAAGATGTCCCCGTCGTTCTGCTGGTTGTCCCAGTTCCGGTAGGACGTGATCAGACGGATCGTGCTGTCGCTCGCCGTCGTGTATTCGGCGTCGGCGGAGACTCCGTACTGGCGATCGTCCAAGAAGGGAGCGCCGACGCTATAGTTCACCGTGAACTCGGGGGTCGGGTAGATTCCGCGCGTGTCGTTGCCGAAGCGGGAAACATAGGCCGCGAGTTGCGCCGGCGTGATCACGCGGGTATCGACGATGTTGCCGTTGAACCCATTGCCGCGTTGGCGCGCATAGTCCGCGCGGAGCGTCAGGCTGAACTGCGACGTCGGCGTCCATTTGAGTGCGGCCCGCCCGACGAACGTGTGGACGCCGCCGAGCTTGCCGCCGGTGTAGAGGTTGTCGAAATACCCTCCAAAGGTCTGGCCGAGGCCCGCGACCCGCAACGCGAGTTCGTCGCTGATCGGAACATTCAGCGCGCCCTCAACCTTGGCGCTGCCGTAGGACCCGCCTTCAACCGCCATATGCCCGCCGATCTCGGTGGCGGAGGGATCGTTGGTGGCGATGGAGATCACGCCGACGGCCGCGTTGCGGCCGAACAGGGTGCCGTGGGGGCCCCGCAGCACCTCGACGCCCTTGACGTCCAGAAAACTGCTCAGCGCCGAACCCGGCCGCGGGATGTAGACGCCATCGACATAGGCGGCGACGTCGGGGTCGAGCGAATTGTTCGACTGGGCGCCGAACCCACGAATGCGGAAGGAAACGCCGGCGGTCTGGGCCCCAGTTGTGATTTGCAGATTGGGCACCACGCGATTCAGCTCGGTCACATTGGTGGCCCCCGCGTCCCGAAGCCGTTCGGCGGTGACGGCGGTGATCGAGAGGGGAACATCCTGAACGTTCTCGGCCCGCTTTTGCGCGGTGACGATCACTTCGTCCACGGCCGTCTCCGTCGTCGCGACGGGCTGGGCTTGCGCGACGCCAGCGGCCAGGAGCGAAGCGGCCAGGGCCAAGGCGGCATGGCTGGCGGAACTCTTGAGTCTGGTCTTCACGATTGCACCTCCCCGTCTGTCTCTTGCTTGTTGTCGTGGCTCGCACGCAGCGCCTTCGCCGTCATTGCTCCCATGCGTCAGGCGGCCCGATCGGCCGCGTCTGCGAACGCCCCGAGGGCTGGGCCACTGGCCCGCCGAGATGGCTCCCGCGCCGTGGCGGCGCAGGGATCATCCTGCGGCGTCAGGCCCAACTGCAACGGATCAGGGAATCTCGCCGCGTAGCACGCCGGCGATGTGCCGTAGGCGCGTCTGAAGTGTCGTGATAGGTGGCTCTGATCGAAGAATCCGGCTTCGGCCGCGACACTCGCCACAGCCTCGCCCCGCCGCAGCAGCCCGGCGGCCAGGGCCAGCCGCCGGCCGAGCACCAACGCATGGGGCGTGACGCCCAGGTCGCGGCGGCAGCGGCGTATGAGCCGGTATTGATCGAGCCCGGAAATCTCCTCCAGGTCGCGCAGAGTGATCCGGCCGGGGAGGGTGGCGTCGACGAACTGGAGTAGGCGCGGCCACGGGCCCGCCTCCGAAAGCGTCCGAGACCTGCGTCCGGACGCAGGAGCGGCGGCGAGGCGCGCCTTCGAGGTCATCTATCCACTCCCTGTCTGCGTTCATCGCCGGCGAGGCCGATCGGACGCGGACGGCTGTTGCCGTTCTGCGGCGAATATCGACCGGACCATGGGCGAGAGGAAAGCCTAGTTGCTCATGAGGTGATGATCAGGGATCATGCACCGGCGCCGAGAATGCGAGGCATTCGGTGTGAGCTTGCGCCATCAGAGCGGGATCTTGCCTGCCGGGAGATCAGGATGACTCATGACAGCAGCAGCGAGCCATTGTCCTTCGCCGCCATAATGCCGCCCTTGGGCGCCCTGCGCGCCTTCGAGGCCGCGGCCCGCCATCTGAATTTCACGAGGGCGGCGGAAGAGCTTTGCGTCACTCAGGGGGCCGTCAGCCGCCACATCATCGGCCTCGAGGAGCGGCTTGGGGCCAAACTCTTCTTCCGCGACCGGCGACGGCTGCGCCTGACGCCGGAGGGCGAGGACTATGCACGCGCGATCCGCAGCGCCTTTGAGATCATCCGCGAGCACACGGCCAGCCTGCTCGCCGCCCAGCGCGCGGACCTGGTGCAGATCACGGCGACGCCGACGCTGAGCCTCCGCTGGCTCATGCCCCGAGTCGCGAGCTTCTATAGCCTGCATCCGGATATCGAACTGCAGTTTCGGGTTTCGAACAGTTCATCCGGCCGTGCGGACTTCAGCGACATGCAGACGGATCTCGGGATTGAGTACATCGACAAAGACACGCCCCTGCCAGGCCCCGGCTTCACCCGCGAGCTGTTATTCGAGGAGCGCACAACCGTTGTTTCGCACCCCGACGGAGTGGGCGGCGTGGCGCCGCCCCGGGACGTTTCGGAGATCGCCAATTACCTGCTTCTGACCTCGATCCGCCGGCCTGAGGATTGGAATTTCTGGCTGGGCCTTAGCGGCGCGGCGACCGTGCACGACCGCCACCTGCAGGTCGGGAATTCAACGCTCGTCTACCAAGGCGCGCGCCAAGGCCTCGGCCTCGCGGTCGCGGTCCTTCCTTTCGTGGAGGACGATCTGAAAGTGGGCGCCCTCGTAAGGCCCTTTCCGATCGAACACCGCACTGGTCGCAGCTATGTCATAACCATAGCGCCCAACCGGGGGCGCCGTCGGGCGGTGCATTCGTTCATTCGGTGGATCCGCCAGGAAGCGGCGGCGACCTGCCTGGGGATTCCTGCAGAGGCCTAGGTGTGAGCTCCCAATAGGTTGTCCATCCGACCCTGACCGGGGAAGCTGTGGTTGCGAAACTACAGAGTCTCAGGAGAGGGTCGGATGAACGTGCATAAGAATGCCCGGCTGACGCCGCGCAGTCGAGCCGAGTTGGTGCGCCGGGTTCTGGTGGAAGGTCAGTCTGCGAAAGCCGTGGCCGCGGCCTTCGGCGTCGACGCCAAGACGGTCGCCAAGTGGGTGGGCCGCTTCGAGGCTGAAGGTCCGCGAGGTCTGGAAGATCGCTCCTCACGGCCCCACAAGCTGCACCGGCCGACGCCGCCTGAGGTGGCCGAACAGATCATCGCGCTGCGTCGCCAGCGGTTCTGCGGCCAGCAGATCGCCGAGCAAACCCGGGTCTCGCCGGCCACGGTCAGCCGGATACTGCGGGCGGCGGGCCTGAGCCGGGCGAAGGATCTGGATCCACCCGCCCCGGTGGTCCGCTACGAGCGCCAGCATCCCGGCGAGTTGATCCACCTCGACGTCAAGAAGCTCGGCCGCTTCGACAAGCCCGGCCACCGGGTCACCGGCGACAGAACCGGCCAGAGCAACCATCGCGGGGTCGGCTGGGAATACGTCCACGTCTGCATCGATGACGCCTCGCGCATCGCCTGCAGCCAGGTCATGCCCGACGAGAAGAAAGAAAGCGCCGTGGCCGCTCTCAAGGCCGCCGTGACCTACTACAACAGCCTCGGCGTCACCGTCAGCCGGGTGATGACCGACAACGGCGCCTGCTACAAATCCCACGCCTTCCGCGACGCCTGCGCCGACCTCGGCCTGAAAGACATCCGCACAAAGCCCTACACGCCAAAGACCAACGGCAAGGCCGAACGCTTCATCCAGACCGCGCTCAGGGAATGGGCCTACGCACAGGCCTATCCGACCTCAGATCACAGGACCGCCGAGCTCCCCGTCTGGCTGCATCGATACAACTGGCATCGCCCGCACGGCGGCATAAAATCCCAAACACCCATCAGCCGTCTCGGCCTGGATCAGGACAACCTATTGAGGCTCCACACCTAGGGCTCCCTGCGCAGTGCCGGAATCGACCCAGCCGGGAGGCCGGCGCGGACGCCCGACAGGAACTCATGGATCCGGCGCGCATCCGCGTCGCTCAGCGCGCGCGGACCAAAAGGCGGCATGTCCGCGGGCGGGGTCCGTACAAACGCCAAGAAGGCTGGAAACGGCACCACGCCTGGCGCCAGCCCGGGTCCGGCGCCCCCCTGGCCGGCAAGGCCGTGGCAGGCGAAACAGCTCTTCTCGCGGAAGAGCGCAGCTCCCGGAGACGTTTGCGGCTCGGCCTGAGCGGCGGCCCCCCAGGCGGCGGCGACAAGCACCGCGGTCGCGCACCGGCGAAGCATGAAGATGTTCCTCATCTCGGTTGGCAGATCACGTCGACCAGCGCCGGCTGGCCGGCTTCGACCACGGCGAGGGCCCGCCTCAGCGCCGGCGCCAAATGCTTGGGGTCGCTAATCGGGCCTGTGGCCCACATGCCCATGCTGCGGGCGAGTAGCGCGTAATCGATGTCCGGATCGGTGATGGTCGTGCCGATTCCGATCCGACTGAGCCCCCGCTCGTGGCGGGCGGCCATGCGGCCGACGTGCATCAGTTCTTGGTGATAGGCCCGGTTGTTGTGCATGATGCTGAGCATTGGGATGGCGTGGTGCGCCGCTGTCCAGAGCGCTCCCGGCGCATACATGAGGTCGCCGTCGGCCTGGATGTTGACGGTGATCCGCCCGCGGGCCTTGTTCGCAAGCGCCACGCCAAGGGCGGTTGAGACGCTCGAGCCGATCGCACCAGCGCCCACGACCCCCAGATAGCTGTGGGGGTGCTGCATGTTCCAAAGCCGCAAGGGCCAGTTGCTGACGCTCCAGGTCTGGCTGGCGAGCGACCAGTCCTTGTCCTTGATGACGGACCAGATCTCCATGCAGAGACGGGCGGTGCTGATGGGAGATAGGTCCCAACCGACCGCCGCAGCCTCGCGCCCCGCCGCATTCCGTGTCTTCCCTCGTTGCGCGAGTGCGGCCGTCCGCTGGGCCTGCCGCTCATGCGCGGCTGGGTCGGAGGCCCGCCGGATGGCCTCCGTGAGGAACGGGACCGAGGCCTCCCCGTCGCCTTCGATGAAAAGGGCGGCCGGAAAGTAGCGCTGGAATTCCTGATAGTTCGACCGGAGGAGGGGATCGACGCCCAGGATCACCAAGCGAGCGCTCTTCGAAACCAGCACCGTCTCGCGCCGCGGAGCCTGATCAATGAAGCTGGTGAGGGCGCCCCTCAGGTCCACCGGCTCCAGCGCCAGGATGAGGTCAGCCTGCGGCACGAGCGATTTGAGGCTGGCGGTGTGGTTGAGCGGATGGCGAGTCGGGAAGTTAAACCTGTCGCCGAGGTCGGCGACCGCAGCCCCCGCCGCTTCGGCCAGTTGCACCAGGGCCGGCAGTCCCGCCGGCGAGTTCGCATAGCGGTCCGCCAAGATCAGCGGGTGGTCCGCCGTCGCCAGCCACCTTGCAAGCTGGTCGAGGGCGGCGGGGTCGGCCACGGCGGGGCGCGTCGGTGTGGGCGATACGATTGCGGGCGCGTGCGCAGGGGCGACCTCCTCTTCCTGGAGGTCGCCATCGGCGACGATCAGGACCGGGGCCCGCGGGGCGGTGCAGGTGATCTGGTAGGCGCGCGCCAGAGACTCGGTGAAGTGCTGCAGAGAGCCTGGCTGATCGTCCCACTTCGTGAAGTCGCGCACCAGCGCTGCACCGTCCTGCACGGAGTGGGCCCATTCAATATAGGGGCGTCGATTGGCGCCATCGGCGACATTCGCAGTGAGCATCATCATTGGCGCCCGGTCGACGAACGCATTGTAGATCGACATGGCGCCGTGCTGGACGCCCACCGTGCTGTGCATCATCACCAGCATGGGCTTGCCGGTGGCGCGGGCGTATCCGTGCGCGATGCCGACCGAGGTCTCCTCGTGCAGGCAGGTCAGCAACTTTGGCGCAACGTCGCCGCCGTAGTTGATGAGCGACTCGTGCAGCCCGCGGAACGACGATCCGGGGTTGGCGGCGACGTATTCGATATCCAAAGCCTTGATCGCGTCGACCATATAGTCCGATCCTGGCCGGTTCACGATCAACGCGGCTGGAGACGGCGGCAGGGTTTCGGCGCGGATCGACGCGGGCGTCGGCTGCGGCGTAGGCCGGGGCTGGGCCGGCGTGTGTGTCGGTTGGGCGCGGGCGTCCCCCACCTCGGCGATTGCCGGAAGCGCCGCCCCGCCCGCGAGCGCCTTCAGGAAACGCCGTCTCCCCTTTGTCATGATCTAATCCCTTGCTGTGAAGCCGAGCCTACCAGCCGCGAACCCGCGGTCGCGTGGACGAAATTGCATGCGCGACGAGCGGGAGGACCGCCGACGATCATGACTTCAGATCATGGATGCCGCAGTTCTTTTCGATTGTGTTGGTGCGCCCCGCCGGGCGTGACTCTGGCAAGGCCGCGCGTGGGCGAACGAGCACTGGTGAGGAATGTACGAGCGGACATCATTTGCCGATCTGGCGAAACGACATAGGCCGCTGGTGCTTCCGTCCGCACACGACGCCCTTTCTGCCCGCCTGATCGAGATGGCGGGGTTTGAAGCGTTCGCGGTTAGCGGGTCAGCCCTTCTGGCGGCGCGCTACGGGCTTCCGGATCTCGGTCTTGCGGGACTGTGCGACATAGCGTCGGGTACGCGCGACATACTGTCGGCGACTTCGCTCCCTTGCATGGGTGACGGCGATGATGGTTATGGCGGGCCGCTATCCGTCGCTCGGACGGTGCGCGAGAACGAAGCCCTGGGCGTCGGAGCGCTGGTCTTCGAAGACCAGTCTCGAGCCACCAAGCGCCCCGGCCAGTCCGCCGCACAGGGTCTGATCTCTGAGGACGAGATGCTTGGGAAGCTGCGGGCCGCGATCGCGGCCCGGCGAGCCGGCGATCTCTGGATCATCGGCCGTACTGACGCCTATGCGAGCCAAGGCGTGGACGCCGCCATGGCGCGGGGGGACCTCTTCCTGCGACATGGCGCTGATGGCGTCTTCATCGCCGGTGTGCGGAAGGAAGAAGATCTCGTCCGGATCGGCGCGCGCTTCAAGGGCGCTCCGCTCATCTCAGTCATGAGCGGCGCAGAGGGATGGCCCTGGCTGACGCCGCGCGAACTGGGCGATCTTGGTTTCACCGTGGTCGTGTATCCAGCGACGTTGATCCAGCGGCTCTGCCTGACGATGGCCGATGTGCTCGCCGACCTCCGCCGCGCCGTAGAAAGGGGCGAGGCTCCGCAGGCCGCCGTGGAAGAAGCCCGCGCGCGCGCCATCTTGAGCAGCGCGGTGCAAACCTCACGCTGGGACGCATTCGCCGAGGCGGCGAGCGCGGCGGATTGGGGCTGACGCGGCGGGCTGGGTGAGGCCGCCACGCCGTCCGAACCTCAGGGCGCCCTTCAAGACCACCGGCCGTTTCAAAAGGGCGCGGAGTCCTTTGGCGAAATCCTCGGGCCTCATCATGCGTTGCTGCCCCGCCGGCCCGAGCGAACAGCGCCT
Organism: Phenylobacterium sp.; assembly: GCA_050729355.1. Taxonomy (GTDB): domain Bacteria; phylum Pseudomonadota; class Alphaproteobacteria; order Caulobacterales; family Caulobacteraceae; genus Phenylobacterium. The sequence continues at coordinate 21,639 of JBOHKZ010000226.1, forward strand.
CATCGTCGGTTTGGCATCCAACCGCCGGCAAGTACCGTCTTGGAACCCGGGCCCAGTGCCGTCAGCACGGCCGCCGGGATTTCGGGGTCGTTACCCGCCATCCTCACCGCGCGGTCGAGGCCATCCGCAACCGCGCCTTTGACGCTATTGCCCGCCTCCGGGCGCTAGATAGTGACCAGCGGCCCCGCGCGGCGGCGCCCTTTCGATGGTGACCGAGCCCCGTTTCATTGTGCTTTGGCGACCTCGAACAATCGCCGCCGTGGGCGCTCCACCGCCCTCGGGCCCGCCTCAAAATTGATCCGTCGGCATTGTCAGAACCAGATCGGATCCCTCCTGCACGGGCTGCAGCCACACCGCCACCTTCGGTAGTTCAGTTTCGGCGAAATATCTACAGGCGTTCATTCGTCCCTCCAGGAACGGCCGATCGAATTCAGGGTCACCGCAAGTGAGCATCTTCGCCGCCTCGGCGGCCTGATCGAGCCACAGCCAGCCGACGACCAAATGCCCGAAGGCGAATAGGAAGGGCGTGCCGTGCGCCAGCGCGCGGCTGTCGTACGGCTCGGCGAGAAGCGCCGAGACTGCCCCCTGGGTCGCGGCAAGAGCGCCTTCCAGATGTCGCGCCGACGGGTGGAGCGGCGACGCCGGATCGACTGTTGCGATCGTCGCCCGGATGCTCTCGGTAAGGGCGGCGAACGCACGGCCCCGATCGCGGCGGATCTTGCGCCCCACGAGATCCAGTCCCTGGATTCCGGTCGTCCCTTCGTGGATGGGGTTCAACCGATTGTCCCGATAGAGCTGTTCAATCTCGAAATCCCGAGTGTAGCCGGCGCCACCATGGATCTGGAGCGCGTGATGCAGGGAGAGTTGCGCCCACTCGGACGGCCAGGATTTGGTCACCGGCGTCAATAGGCCTAGGAGCGCCGTTGCGCGCTCGCGCGCGCCCACGCTCTCCGCCGTTGCTTCATCGTCCAGCAGTCGGGCGGAGAACAGCACCAGGCCAAGCGCGCCTTGCGAATAAGCCTTTTGCGTAAGCAGCATGCGGCGAACATCAGCATGCTCGATGATCGGGACCTGTGGACCGGCGCCCCCGGACTCGTGGCGGCCCTGCGGCCGCTGCCGGGCGTAGTCCAGCGACATCTGATATCCACGACAGGCGAGCATCGCCCCGGCAAGGCCGACCGAAATGCGGGCCTCATTCATCATTTGAAACATTTGCGGGAGGCCCTGGCCGACTTCGCCCACCCGCCATCCCACCGCGCCTGGGCGACCGTCCGGCTCGTAGCGGCCTTCGCCGAAATTCAAAGCGCAGTTGGGAATGCCGCGATAGCCCATCTTGTGGTTGAGCCCGGCCACGGCGACGTCGTTGCGCTCCCCGTTTGGGAGACGCTTGGGGACGATGAAAAGCGAAATCCCCCGCGTCCCCGGTGGCAGCAGGCCCTGCTCGTCGGGCGCCTTGGCGAGCACGAGATGGACGATGTCGTCCGTGACATCGTGGTCGCCCGCCGAGATCCACATCTTACTGCCGGTCAGCCGATAGCGCGCGCCCAGGAAGTCTTCGCCGTCCAGGACGGCCCGAGTGCGGATGTCGCCGAGCGATGAGCCGGCATGCGGTTCCGATAGGCACATCGTTCCCATCGCGACACCGGCGATCTGCGGCTCGGCGAAGGCCGACACCTGCGCAGGGGTTCCATATTTGCTCAACAGCCGCGCGTTGCCGATCGTGAGCAACAGGAAGGAGGCGGTTGCCAGGTTGCCGCTCATCAGGACCCCGAGCGCGGCGACATGGACGAGGTGGGGCAACTGCAGGCCACCATGCTCGGAGTCGAAAACGGTGCCGAATAGTCCGGCCTCGGCGATCAGTCTTACCGCCCCCGCGACCTGCGGCAGGACCGTGACGCTACCCTGGTCACCCAGCGTCGGCTCGGTGATGTCCGAAGCGCGCAGATGCGTGGCGAGCTCCCTCTCCGAGAGGCGCTCCGCCAGAGCCATGATGGCATGGGCATCCTCCTCGGAGTGGTCCCGGAAGCGTTCACGTCCCAGCAGGGCCGCGAGGCCCAGCCACCTGAACAGAAACGCAATGTCCCGACGATCAACAACCATGCGCCATCCCTTGTCCCGCGTTTTGTCCAGGCGTCATGCGACACGACAGCGCCCGTCTCATCTATGTCCGACCACCCCTGCCGGGCAGAAACTACGGCGTATCCGTTGTGGCCGCCCCGATCGGCCGCAGGGCGCCGCGTGTCGCAAACCTCACCGCCACGAGCAGCGTCGCGGCGCCTCCGGTCGGGCATATCGCTGTTGGCGGCGGAAATGTCGCTGTAGCCGAACTCGAGATTCATTTGTTGCGGCCACGATGTCTCGCCGATTGCTGCCCGCGGGGGCCTGCGGCTAGTTTAGAGCGCGAGCTTCATATGGAAAATTGTACTTGCGGGATGCAGAGCATAAATCTGACCAATGATTGATTGACGGCCGCGGGCTGCCCCATTTCCTGGGTGAGGGGGATTTTCTCCAGGGCGGCGCGGCATTCCGGCCCCGCTTGACACCCACCCGAACCGATCGCCGCTTTGAAGCCCACGCGTGACCGCGTGCGGTGATATCGGGCTATAGCGGGCGAATCTGAGGGGACGCTGAGTAACCAACCCGTCGATCAGGTAGGCAGAACTCCATGTGTGGATCGGCGCTCGCATCCTTCGTCACCGCCGTGGCGAAGCCAGTCCGTTCCCGATCCTTCGCTCTCCAGGAGCGCGATATGCGTGAAGGGACTGCGGGATGCCGCCCCGTGCCAATGGCCAATGTCCGGCGGCGCCACAGCGACGTCGCCCGGATAGACTGAACGTGCCCGCTCGATGTCGTCCTTCCGGAGACGTTCCGCTTGGGCGCTGATTTCAGCCCTTACAGCGTTTCGTCATATGCCACGCGGGCGTGGTTGATCGCTGCATGGCTGCGTTCGGCCCATCGAACAAGGGCGGCCAGCGGCTTCAAGATCGTCTCACCGAGGGGGGTCAGGCGGTACTCGACACTGGGCGGCTTGGTCGGGAACACTTGCCGCGCGATCATGCCGTCACGTTCAAGATCGCGGAAGGTTTGCGTCAGCATCCGCTTGGAGATGTCGGGGATCGCGCGCTGAACGGCGCTGAAGCGATGCGGGCCGTTCGCCAAAGTGACCAGGATAAGCGTCGACCATTTGTCACCGATCCGGTTGAGAACGTCCCGCACCGGGCATTGCGGGTCGAACGGCCATTTCGGCTGATCTCTGGCGGACGAATGGCCAAGCATTTCCCTGGTTACCGGAGCGGTTACTTTCACCTCACCCTGTCCCAAAATCCTGCCTCCTTCACGCTCAATGTGGTCTCATCTATATACCTTGTGCGCATTGTAGACCACGAGGAAGAATGACCATGAGCGAGAAGAGCGCTGTGAAGCTGCTGCATATCGACACCAGCATCAAAGCTACAGGATCCCTAAGCCGGCAAATGTCATCTGCGGCAGTCGAGCGCCTGAAGCGTGAAGCTCCGGACATTGTGGTCCATTACCGCGACCTCGCCGCACATCCGCTTGGCGACATTACCGAACGCATTTTCGCAGCCCACGCAAAGGGCGCGGACGTCGGAGATCTCGATCCGGCCGAACTCAGCGACCTCGCCGAAAGCGGGATGGTCCTTGAGGAGTTCATGGCCAGCGACGTGATCGTGATCGGCGTCCCCTTTTATAATTTCAGCGTTCCAAGCTCCCTCAAGGCTTGGCTCGACCGAATTCTAGTCGCTGGAAAAACGTTCCGCTACGGCGCCGACGGCGTGGTCGGATTGGCGCGCGGTAAGCGCGTGATCGTTCTTCTGGCGCGGGGCGGACTCTATGGCGAGGGATCGCCGAACGCGCGCCATGAACATGCGGAAACCTATCTGCGGTCCATCTTCTCGGTGATCGGTGTCGATAACCTCGAGGTGATCGTCGCCGATGGGGTCGACATCAGTCCTGAGCTGCGCGCAGCCGCGCTGGAGCGCGCGATGGGCAGCATTGAGAGGCTGGCGGCTTGATCCCGATATCGGAGGCATAGCAATGCTCAAGATTGATCTCTATTCAGATCTCATCTGCCCATGGTGCATCATCGGGGCGCATCGGCTCGACAAGGTTCTGCGGGAATGTTTCCCAACTCTTGAGGTCGATATCGAACATGTCCCGTTCGAACTACACCCTTGTGCTCCGCCGGAAGGATTTCGCATCGACGAGTACTTTCGTCGAAAAGGTATCTCGGATCCGGCCATCGCCTTTGCTCGTCCCGAAGCCGAGGCGCGCGCCTCCGGCCTCGACCTGAATCTCAGCCGGCAGCCCCTTGGTTATCGGACCATCGACGCCCATACGCTGCTGAGGCATGCCCGCAACCGCGGAACGCAGCACGATCTCTCGGCGGCCCTGATGAACGCGAACTTCCATCAGGGCCGCAACATCTCCGATAAGGATGTCCTGGCAGAGATCGCTACGCGGCATGGTTTCACCATTGAGGAAGTGCAGGCCATCCTGGCCGATCCCGCAGAGCAGGCGGAAACCGAAAGGCAAACCGCCGCGTCCAGAGCCAAGGGCGTGCGCGCCGTGCCCACCTTCGACATCGGAGGGGTCGTCATGGGAGGTGGCTCGGAGGACGAGATCGCCGCGGCCATTGCGCAGGCCGGCTCACATTGAGTGCGCTTAGCCTGACAAATGAAAGAGTTGCGATGGCGACCAGCGACCCAAGACCAGTGCTGGTTGCCGGAGCTACTGGCGGCCAAGGCGCAGCGCGGGGATCGAGACGCTGAAGAAGGGTGTTGCCGTCCGCGCGCTGGTGCGCAATCCCGACAGCAATGCGGCGCGTGCGGTGGCCTCGGATGCTGGCCATCGAGCGCAAGTTCCGCGAAACCCGCCTCTACCAGGTGGCCCCGATCTCCACGAACCTCATCCTCAGCCACGTGGCCACCCACGTGCTGAACCTGCCGAAAAGCTTCTGATGCCGAGATGCCTTTTGCTCATCGAGTCCGGCAGCCGGTGACGTCGTGTTGCTTCGCCGTGTGGCCGCTAACGCAATGTCCAGGCGCACGCGCACGTCGAAGTCTACTTTAGCGCCTCTCGATGTTCAGATCGATTCGCATGGAAATCGTCTGAGGCCCTCGATCAAGTCACCAGCCCATCCAAGTTAGAGCCCAGGGTGAGGCCAATTTCATAGGCGTCCGCAATAAACTTGCGGAAGCTGCCCTCTCGCTGAAGAGCAACCGCTCCAACGACGATTTATTGCTTCCATAACCCGCCCATGGGAGCCCGAAGAACCTTGCGCGACAGTGAGATGGTGTAGAATCAACTAGCAAGCTTGGGTTGAGTGGAGCGGGCGAAATGGGTGAGCCGACGTCGACAGGTCCCAGCCGCCAGCAGGCACTGTCCCAGGCGCTCCGGCGGCTTCGGCGCCTGCGCCGACGCAGCCCGGGGGACATGGCCGATGCGATGGGCATGCAGCGCCGGACGTACGAATACTTCGAAGCCGGCCGCGGTAAGATCAACGTCGATCGAATCCACCAGTTCGCGAAGATCCTCGACGTCGATCCCTACGCCATCTTGGCTGCGATCGAAATCCGCTCGCCCGACTTCGCAGTGGCCTGTGCCGAACACAAGCTGATGACCCTGTTCATGGTCAATCTGCAGGAGTTTGACGCCAATGCCGGCAAGGCGATCGCACGGCTGAACGCAGCGACCATCGTCTCCGGTCTCACGCGCATCTTCGACGCCCTGACCCGCGAGGCTGCGGAGGGCGACGACTTCCTCGGCGCGTGGATGGGAGAGGCCGACCCCGGGGCCAACGCCACCGACAAGCAGCCGGACAATGACCCCGATGAGGCCGACGACGACGCACCCGACGACGCCTGACGGCAAAGGCTAGAGCAGGACATCGTCCAGTAGGCCGTCTCGGCGGGCCCGCACCACGGCTTGAATCCGCGTCCTCACCTCGAGCTTCTCGCAGGCTCGCTCGATGTAGGCCTCCACGGTTCGGGCTGAGAGGCCGAGGATAATGGCGATCTCGGGCGCGCTTTTCCCCTGTTCGACCCAGGCCAGGCATTCGGCCTGACGGCGGGAGAGGCTGAGGTTCTTGGGCGGACGGGAGAGGACGCGTTCCGTCGTGGAGGCTGAAGTGACCATGCTCTAGATCCCAACGCTAGTCTTGCGACCGCCTGGAGCAGGCGCGTCGCTCTTGTCGGAAACAGAGAATATATTCGACAGCCGATCCGTTCCCATGAATCAAGAACTGCCGTAGACTTACGGTGTCCGCGCTGGATTTCCGCAATTTCATTGCGGATACCCGCAAAATTTTGCGCGCGCTCGAGCCGTTGCAGTAGTCGTGAACGTGGACTCGGCTGGAGGGAATGCCCGTAGGTCTACGACTTCTCGTGCGCGCGCCGAAAACGGCAGTCTTCCCGGCATGTTCAACGCCTGCCCGGTTTCCCCGCAATGAGCCTCTCGCCTGCCGCCGTCTTCGATCTGGCCGAGCGTTGCGCCCCCGCGGTCGCCGCGCAGACCCTGAGCGCGGTGGCCTCGGCGGAAAGCGCGTTCAATCCTCTCGCCATCAACGTGAACCACGCGCTCCAACTGGCCCGGCCGCCGGCCTCCCGGGCCGAGGCGGTCGCGGTTGCTCGGACCCTGCAAATCGCCGGGGCCAACTTCGACCTCGGCCTGCTGCAGATCAACGTCAGCAACCTGCGACGGCTCGGCCTGAGCCTTGAGGACGCCTTCGATCCCTGCCGCAACCTCGCCGCGGGCGCCGCCTTGCTGCGGGCCAACTACGCAGCCGCGCAGGCCACAGGCCCGGATCCGCAGGCGGCCCTACGCGCCGCGCTATCGCGGTACAACACCGGTGACGATACCCGCGGATTTCGCAACGGCTACGTGACCCGCGTGGTCAGCGCCGCCGCCCGACTCGACAGCGCAGGTTCAGCGCCGAGTCCCGTGACGCCCCCGATCAAGCCGGCCGCTTGGGACGCGTTTGGTGACCTTCGCGCGGCCGGGTTCGTGGTCAGCCTTCCCCCCACAAACCAAGGACCTACGCCATGAAACTGCGCGCTCCCGCGCCGCTCGCCACCTGCGCCGCCCTGGCCGGCCTGATGGTGATCGCCGCCACGCCGGCCTTCGCCCAGACGGCCACGGCGGGCGGTTCGCTCACCAACGTGTTGCAGAACTTCGTGAACCTGATGAACAGCGGCGTGATCCGCCTGCTGGGCGTCGCGGCCG
>JBOHKZ010000227.1:0-13554 GCA_050729355.1 Phenylobacterium sp.
AGTCCATGCTGATGGACCTCTTCTTCGAGACCGTCCCGGTGGAGAAGAAGCGTCGCACCCACTTCCACGTCTTCATGGGCGAGATCCACCGGCTGATCGACGCCTGGCGCAAGGGCGACGCCGCGGCGCGCAAGGCGAAGTTCGGCCAGCACAAGGGCGACGACCCGATCCTGCCTGTGGCCGATGTCGTGGCCGAGGGCGCGCGACTGCTCTGCTTCGATGAGTTCCAGGTCACCGACATCGCCGACGCCATGATCCTGGGCCGGCTGTTCGAGGCGCTATTCGCGCGCGGCGTGACCCTGGTGGCGACATCCAACCGCACGCCCGACGCGCTCTACAAGGACGGCATCAACCGGCAGCTCTTCCTGCCGTTCATCGAGCTCCTGAAATCGCGCCTGGAGGTGGTCAGCGTCGCCGGCGGCCACGACTACCGCCTGGATCGCCTGCGGGCAGCCGGGACCTGGTTCTCGCCGGACGACCCGGACAACCAGCGGGAATTCGAGCGCCTGTGGCGCGACATGCTCGGCCCCGAGGAGGAGACCGGCGCGACGGTGGAGGTGCTGGGCCGCAAGATCACCCTGCCGCACGCCTCCGGCGGCCTGGTCCGCGCCTCCTTCGCCAGCCTCTGCTCGGTGGCGCTGGGGCCCAACGACTACGTGGCGATCGCCGCGCAATTCCACACCGTCTTCCTGGCCGACGTCCCGAAACTGACGCCCGCCCGGCGTGAAGAGGCCCGCCGCTTCGTGATCCTGATCGATGCGCTCTACGAGGCGCATGCGCGGCTGATCGTGCTGGCCGAGGCGCAGCCCGCCCAGCTCTACCCGGCCGGCGACGGCGCCTTCGAGTTCGAGCGCACGGCTTCACGCCTCGAGGAGATGCGCTCGGCCGACTGGCTGGAAGAGAACGGCTAGGCCTTCAGGCTCTCCACCAGCGCCTTGGCGTAGGGCCGAAGCTCGCCCTCGGCGCGGACCACGATGGTCAGGTCGCGCAGCGCCCAGTCGTCGATGAGGTCGGTGATGGCGAGCGCCATGGTCTTGGCGGCCCTGGCCGCGGTGGTGGCCGGCACGACGCCCACGCCCACGCCGCATTCCACCAGCCGGCAGACTGCGTCGAAGCTGCGGAGCTGGACGCGCAGGCGCAGTGGCCGCCCCTCGCGCGTCGCCTTGCCGGCCAGGAACCGCTGCAGCGAACTCGCGCGGTCGAGCCCCACGAAATCGTAGTCCAGCACCTGGGCGAACCCGACGCTGGGCTGCTTCGCCAGCGGGTGGTCCTTGGCCGTCACCACCACAAACCGGTCCGAGCGGAACGGGTAGGTCGCCAGCGCGCCGACCTCGACGGTGCCGGCGACGATGCCGATATCGGCCGCGCCCTCGGCGACCAGGCCGACGATCTCGTCGGAGAGCCGCTCTTCCAGGTCGACGCTGACGTGCGGGTGCTCGGCGAGGAACCGGCTGAGCGCCTCGGGGAGGAATTCGGTCAGCGCATTGGTGTTGGCCAGCAGCCGCACCTCGCCCGACGCGCCGCCGGCGTAAGCGCCGAGGTCTTCTCTCAGCCGCGCGCTTTGGGCCAGCATGGTGCGCGCGTGCTTCAAGAGCGTCAGGCCAGCCGGCGTCGGGGTCACCCCGTGGCGCGAGCGGATCAGCAGGGCCGAGCCGAGGCTCTCCTCCATGCCGCGGATGCGGGTGGAAGCGGCGGCCAGCGCCAGCGCGCTCCTCTCCGCCCCGGCGGTGATGGACCCGGCGTCCACGACCTCGCAGAACAGTCGCAGGTCGGTAAGATCGAACTTCATCCTTCGCCTTTCACGAAGGAAGACTATAGCAACCGCGCATTGTCTCCGTCAAAATTCCCGCCCAGACTTCGCGCGGGCCGAAGGAGGCTCGCCATGAAGACCTTCCTTGTCGAGCGGACGATCCCGCCACGTTTTGAGGTATCCGATCCGGATCAAGTTGCGTTGCACGCCCGCTGGGCGGTGGACGCCTATCGCGAGGTCGGCGCCTTCTGGCTCGGCGGGGTGGTGACCGAGGACCGGATGTACAGCCTGGTCACGGCGGAGGAGGAGGCCGACCTGCAACGCTATCGGCGCTCGCTGGGCATCGCCGACGCCGACCTCACCCTGCATCGCGTGGTGCGTCCGCTGGGTCCGTTCTTCGCCATGCCGCGCAACGACCCGCGCTTGCGGGAGCCGCTTCGTTGACACCCTTTGCCCGGCGCTTAAAAGCGGGGCGCAACGACGCGCTTCGGGGGAGTTTGCCGAGATGACCGAGACCAGCAAGGCGCCCCGCGAACGGCCAAAGTCGCCCCACCTGATGACCGGCGGGTTCGGCTCGCCGCTGCTCTGGCGCTGGCACATCACCATGGCGACCTCGATCCTGCACCGGGTGACCGGCGTGGGCCTCTACCTCGGCGCCCTGATCGCGGCGTGGTGGGCGATCTCGCTGGCTGCGGGCCCGGAGCAGTATGGTCAGTTCAAGGCCCTGATGGGCTCGCTGCCGGGCAAGGTGGTGATGTTCGGCATGACCGTCGCCTTCTTCTACCACCTGGCCAACGGCGTCCGGCACCTGGTCTGGGACACCGGCCACGGGTTGGACGTGAAGTCGGCCAACGCGTCTTCGGTGATGATCTTCGCCTTCACCGCGGCGGCCACCCTGGCCGTCTGGTACATCGCCGCCATCACGGGAGCGCTCTGATGACCGCCGGTTACCGCACCCCGCTGTCCCGCGCTCGCGGCCTCGGCTCCGCCAAGCACGGCGTCGGCCACTGGATCTCAGAGCGCGTGGCCGCCATCGCGCTCGTCCCGCTCACCCTGTGGGCCGTCTTCGGCGTGCTCAGGCTTGCGGCGGGCGACTACGACTTCGCCGTCGCCTGGCTCCACGATCCGCTGAACGCCGTCCTCATGGTCCTGACCCTCGCGATCAGCTTCTGGCACATGCACGCCGGCATGCGGGTGGTCATCGAGGACTATATCCACGTGGCGCTCTCGAAGGCGGGCCTCACCCTCCTCAGCCTCTTCGTCTGCGGCCTTTCCGGCGCGCTGGCGATCTTCTCGATCCTCAAGGTCGCCCTCGGCGGCGGAGCGTACTGACCGATGGCGACCTACGAATTCATCGACCACAAGTACGACGTCGTGGTGGTTGGGGCCGGCGGCTCGGGCCTGCGCGCGGCGCTGGGCTGCGCGGCGGCGGGCCTCAAGACCGCCTGCATCTCCAAGGTCTTCCCGACCCGCTCGCACACCGTGGCGGCGCAAGGCGGCATCTCCGCCAGCCTGGGCAACATGGGCGAGGATGACTGGCGCTGGCACATGTACGACACCGTCAAGGGGTCGGACTGGCTGGGCGACCAGGACGCCATCGAATACCTGGTCCGGAACGCGCCGGCCGCGGTCTACGAGCTGGAGCACTGGGGCGTTCCGTTCTCACGGACCGACGACGGCAAGATCTACCAGCGCGCGTTCGGCGGCATGACCCGCAACTTCGGCGAGGCGCCGATCCAGCGCACCTGCGCGGCGGCCGACCGCACCGGCCACGCCATGCTGCACACCATGTACGGCCAGGCGCTGGCGCAGGAGACCGAGTTCTTCATCGAGTACTTCGCCCTCGACCTGATCATGGACGAAGGCGTCTGCCGCGGCGTCACGGCGTGGAAGCTGGACGACGGCACCCTGCACCGGTTCCAGGCCCAGATGGTCATCCTGGCCACCGGCGGCTACGGCCGCGCCTACTTCTCCTGCACCAGCGCCCACACCTGCACCGGCGACGGCGGCGGCATGGTGCTGCGCGCTGGCCTGCCGCTGCAGGACATGGAGTTCGTGCAGTTCCACCCGACCGGCATCTACGGCTCGGGCTGCCTGATCACCGAGGGCGCCCGCGGCGAGGGCGGCTACCTCACCAACTCCGAGGGCGAACGCTTCATGGAGCGCTATGCGCCCACCGTGAAGGACCTGGCGCCGCGCGACATGGTCAGCCGCGCCATGACCATCGAGATCCGCGAAGGCCGCGGCGTGGGTCCGAAGAAGGATCACATCAACCTGCACCTCGACCACCTCGACCCGAAGATCCTGGCCGAGCGCCTGCCTGGGATTTCCGAAAGCGCCCGGATTTTCGCGGGCGTGGACGTCACGAAGGAGCCGATCCCGGTGCTCCCGACCGTCCACTACAACATGGGCGGCATCCCGACGAACTTCTACTCCGAGGTCGTGACCAAGGCCGGCAAGGATCCGGACAAGGTCGTGCCGGGGTTGATGGCGGTGGGCGAGGCGGCCTGTGTGTCCGTACACGGCGCAAACCGCCTGGGGTCTAATTCGCTGATCGACCTGGTGGTGTTCGGACGCTCCGCGGCGCTTAGGGCCGCCGACACGATCACGCCCGGGGCCACGCAGCCGGAGCTGACCCCGGCCATGACCGCCAGCCACCTCGCCAGGTTCGACCGGCTGCGCAACGCGGCGGGCAAGACCTCGACGGCGGCGCTCAGGCTCGAGATGCAGCACGCCATGCAGGAAGACGCCGCGGTGTTCCGCACCGGCGAAAGCCTGGTCACCGGCGTGAAGCGGATGGAGGTCGTGCAGAAGAAGCGCGCCGAGCTCGCCGTCACCGACCGCGGCATGATCTGGAACACCGACCTGATGGAGACGCTGGAGCTCGACAATCTGATCGGCCAGGCGGTGGTCACCGTGGTCGGCGCCGGCAACCGCGCCGAGAGCCGCGGCGCGCACGCCCGCGAGGACTATCCGAACCGCAACGACAAGACCTGGATGAAGCACACCCTGACCTGGTTCGACGACGCGACCGGCAAGGTGAAGATCGACTATCGCCCGGTGCACGACTTCACCATGACCAACGACATCGCCCCGATCCCGCCCAAGGCGCGGGTCTACTGAGGCGAGCGTGTTGGCCGCCTCCTCAAAGCAAGACCGCGACACCGACGCGGACTGGCGCGAACTGGGCGCAACGCAGCCCTATTGGGGCGTGCTGACGCATCCGGACTATCGGACCGAGAACCTGACGCCGGCCAACCTGGAGGCGTTCTACGCCTCGGGCGGCGAGTACATCGGCGATATCGTCCGTAGGCTGAAGGCGGCTACGGGCAAGCAGGCCGGCGGGCGGGCGCTGGACTTCGGCTGCGGCGCCGGGCGGCTGGCCGAGGCGATGACGGCCTACGCCAAGGCGGTCACCGGCTACGACATCTCGCCCGGCATGCTGGACGAGGCCCGCAAGCGCGGCGGCAAGGCGACCTATGTCGAAGCCCTGCCCGACGGCCCGTTCGACTGGATCAACTCCTTCATCGTCTTCCAGCACATCCCGCCGGAGCGCGGCCTGGCGCTGATCGACGACCTGCTGGCGCGCCTGGCGCCCGGCGGACTGGTCTCGCTGCACGTCACCATCTGGCGCGATGCGCACCTGAAGGAACCCGCGGCCACCGGGCTCCGGCGCCTGGTTCGCCCGCTGATCCGCCGCTGGCGGGTGGCGCGCCTGCCGAAGGGCACGATCCGCATGTACGACTACGAGCTCTCCCAGGTGGTCGAGCGGCTGAACCAGGCCGGGATCGGCGAGGTCGCGCTCGTCCCCACCGACCACGGCGGCCACCACGGCGTCATCCTCCTAGGCCTGAAGGCGCCGAGCGCCCGGCCCAACACCCCTGTCGTTCAAGGACCCTTCTGATGGTCGAGCTCGCGCTTCCGAAGAATTCGCAGGTCAGGAAGGGCCGCCACCATCCGGCGCCCGCCGGCGCGACCAAGGTGAAGACCTTCCGCGTCTATCGCTACGAGCCCGAGGGCGAAGAGAACCCGCGCTGGGACACCTATGACGTCGATGTCGACGCCTGCGGGCCGATGGTCCTGGACGTGCTGATCCACATCAAGTCGACGATGGACCCGACGCTGGCGTTCCGGCGGTCCTGCCGCGAGGGCGTCTGCGGCTCCTGCGCCATGAACATCGGCGGCCGCAACACGCTGGCCTGCACCCACGGCTGGGAAGAGGTCCCGGGCAAGGACGTGCAGATCAGTCCGCTGCCCTCGATGCCGGTGATCAAGGACCTGATCCCGGACCTGACCATGTTCTACGCCCAGTACGCCTCGATCGAGCCCTGGCTGCACACCGACACGCCGCAGCCGGAGAAGGAATGGATCCAGTCGCCCGAGGACCGCGAGAAACTGGACGGGCTCTACGAGTGCATCCTCTGCGCCTGCTGCACGACGTCGTGCCCCAGCTACTGGTGGAACGGCGAGAAGTACCTCGGGCCCGCTACCCTGCTGCACGCCTACCGCTGGCTGATCGACAGCCGCGACGAGGCCACCGGCGAGCGGCTCGACCAGCTGGAAGACCCCTTCAAGCTCTACCGCTGCCACACGATCATGAACTGCGCCCAGGTCTGTCCGAAGGGCCTCAACCCCGCCAAGGCCATCGCCGAGGTGAAGAAGATGCTGGTCGACCGGGTGGTGTGATGCGGCGGTCTGAAACGGGCGCCTTCGCGGGGCTCGAGGCGCGTCGCTAGCTCCGCGCCGGGCGGAAGAGGGCGTCCAGGCCGGCGATGACGTCGTCTATAAGGTCGGACTGGTCGCGGCCGCTGGAACTGAGCGCGGCGGCGCCGTGGGCCGCCGCCCAGACCGCCAGCATGATCTGGTCCAAGGGCGCAGCGACGCGGTGTTGGGCGGCGGCGACCTCACCCACGATCGCGTGCAGGCCGGCCAGCGCCGCGGCGCGCGCCTCGGTCACGGGCGCTAGCTCGGCTATCTCGGGGTCGAACATCAGGGCGAAGAGCGCCGGCTCGCGGCGGGCGAAGCGGAAGTAGCCGGTGGCCCAGGCGCGCAGCCGCTGGCCGTCGCCGGCCGCGCGGTCAGCGCCCTCCAGTTCGTGACGCAGCTCCTTGAACCCGCCGGCCGCAAGCTCGGCCAGGAGTTCGGCCTTGCTCTCATAGTGGTGATACATGGAGCCGGCGGTGATGCCGGCGCGTGCCGCGAGCGCCCGCAGGTTCAGCTGCTTCAGCCCGCCTTCATCGAGTATGTCGCGCGCCTCGCGCATCAGTCGGCCGCGCAGCTCGCCCACATGATATCGCCGTCCGGCTTCCATCGGGGGATCATAGGCCAGCATCGCTTTCGAACCACGGATTTCACGGATTTCACCGATGAAGTCAGAGTGCGAAGCGCTCAATCTCGGCGCTCGGCGCGCCGAAATTGATCAGTAGGCCGAGCCTCAGTTCAGCGGCGCGGAGGTAGTTGATCGTTTGCGCCCGATGCTCGGGCGCGAGCGCTCGTACCGACTTCAATTCTACGATGATCCGATCGTAGCAGACGAAGTCAGCAACGTAGCTCTGCCGCAGTTCATGGCCACGGTATCGCAGGCTGAGGGGCTTCAGCGCTTCGAAGGCGACATTCTGCCGAGCGAACTCGAGAGCGAGGCACTCCTGATACACCGCCTCGAGGAAGCCCGGCCCCATGGTGCTGTGGACGTCGAACACCGCGCGCCGGATACGGAACGTCTCGTCCCGGTAGAGCAGTGGATCGCCAGAAGACCCGTCCATGGAGCCTTCGTACATCACGCAGACGATCAGAACAATACGAGAACGAAACTTGCGGGCAATCGGTGCAACCCGTGCAATCCGTGGTTCAATTCCTGGACTGCGGTGCTTCGCTAGTTGCGGGCGGGAATGATGACCGGGAGGGTCTCATAGCCCTTCACGAACACCGAGTGGGTGCGATCGGGCTCGCGGACCAGGCGCACCTCCGGGAAGCGTGCCAGGATCTCCTCCCAGATTATCGTGAGCTGCAGCTCGGCCAGCCGGTTGCCCACGCAGCGGTGGATGCCGAAGCCGAAGGACAGGTGGTTGCGGGGCCGCTCGCGGTCGATGATGTAGCTGTTGGGATCGGTGATCTGGCTCTCGTCGCGATTGCCGGAGACGTACCACATCGCCACACGGTCGCCGGCCTTGATGGTCTTGCCGCCCATCTCGAAGTCCTGGGTCGCCGTGCGCGCCATGTGCGCCAGCGGGGTCTGCCAGCGAATGGTCTCGCTCACCATCGAGGGGATCAGCGCCGGGTTGGCGCGAAGCTTGGCGTACTGGTCGGGGTTCTTGTTCAGCGCATAGACCGAGCCGGATATGGTGTTCCGGGTGGTGTCGTTGCCGCCGATGATCAGCAGTACGACGTTCGAGTGATAGTCGGTGATGCTCAGGTTCCGCGTGGCCTCGGCGTGGGCCATCATCGAGACCAGGTCGAACTTCGGTGGCGCGTCGACCCGTTCGTTCCAAAGCTCGGTAAAGCGGCCGAAGCATTCGTCGGCTGACGCGCGCTTGTGTTCCCAGCTCTTGGCCGGCCCGAAGCCCGGCGCGCTGGTGAACATGTCCGACCAGTGGGTGAGCTGGCGGCGATGCTCCTGTGGGTAGTCGAAGAGCGTGGCCAGCGTCATGGCCGTGAGGTCCTTGGAGACAAGGTCGACCCAGTCGAACTCCTCGCCGATCGGCAGGGCGTCCAGGATCTTGCCGGCCTCCGCACGGATGATCGGGCCCATGGCCTGCAGGTTGTGCGGCGCCACGGCGGGGCTGACCGCCTTGCGCTGCACGTCGTGGCCGGGCGGGTCCATGGAGATGAAGCTCGAACCGCGCGGCCGCTTGTCCGCCTCGGCCTTGGCCTCAAGCGTCTGCAGCACGATGCCGTCGGCGGAGGAGAACACCTCGTGGTTGATGTCCACCGCCATGATGTCCTGGTAGCGACTGATCGACCAGAAGCCGTCGTAGACGTCGCCTCGCGGCGTCCAATGGACCGGCGCCTCTTTCCGCAGGCGCTCGAACAGCGGCCAGATAGCGTCGGCGGCGAACAGGTCCGCCTGCGCCGGGTTCAGCGCCTCGATCGGCGTCGCCCACGCTTGCGCTTCCGCGGCTTCCTTGAACTCGGTCGATCCGTCGTCCATGACCATCTCCGTTGCCTGGGCATTTGGATGGGGCCTATCCAAACAGCGTTCTGCAAGGACTAGTTGGGAGGCAGCAAGTTGACGCTGCCGTCATTTTTATGCATCGAGGTCCCATGAGCGATCCGCCCAACCCTGCCTCAGCGGCACATGTGGTGATCCTGGGCGCCGGCCATGCGGGCGGCACGGCCGCGGCGTTGCTTCGGCAGTATGGTTTCGAGGGTCCGATCACCATGGTCGGCGAGGAGCCGATCCCGCCCTATCAGCGCCCGCCGCTCTCCAAGGCCTGGCTGAAGGGCGAGGCCGACGCCGACTCGCTGGCGCTGAAGCCGCTGGAATTCTACCCCGAGCACAACATCGACTTCCGCGCTTCCACGCGGGCGACCGCTATCAACCGCGGCGACAAGACCGTCACGCTCTCCGAAGGCTCGGTGGTTTCCTACGACATCCTGATCATCGCCACGGGCGCCCGGGCCATCGCGCTGCCGATCCCCGGCTCGGACCTGGAAGGCGTCATGTTCCTGCGCACGGCGGCTGACGCCGAATTGCTCAAGGCCACCGTGGGCCCGGGTAAGCGCCTCGCCGTCGTCGGCGGCGGCTACATCGGCCTGGAAGTCGCCGCGTCCGGCCGCGCCCTGGGCGCCGATGTCGTAGTGCTGGAGCGCGAGACCCGGCTGCTGGCGCGGGTGGCTTGCGAGACCCTTTCGACCTTCTTCAAGGCCTACCACGAAGACCACGACGTCACCTTCGAGCTGGGCTGCAGCGTCACCGCCTTCGAGGGCAAGGATGGCCACGTGACCGGCGTGGTGCTGGCCGACGGACGGGTCGTGGCCTGCGACGCCGTGGTCGTGGGCGTCGGCGCCACCCCCAACGACGAGATCGCCCGCGAAGCCGGCCTCGACACGGCCCGCGGGATCGTCGTGGACCTGGAGACCCGCACCTCAGACCCGGCGATCTTCGCGATCGGCGATGTCGCCCATCGGCCGATGCCGATCTACGACCGCATGTTCCGGATGGAGAGTGTGCCCAACGCGCTGGAGCAGGCCAAGCAGGTCGCGGCCGCGATCACCGGGCGTCCGGCGCCGGCCGGCGAGGCGCCGTGGCAATGGTCCGACCAGTACGATCTGAAGCTGCAGATCGCCGGCTACGCCTTCGACGTCGACGAAATCCTGGTCCGGGGTGACCCGGCGTCAGGCAAGTTCGCGGTCTTCCATCTGAAGGGCGACCTCGTACAGTCGGTCGAAGCAATCAATTCACCGCCCGAGTTCATGATGGGCAAACAACTCATCCTGGGCCGCAAGCCGATCTCGAAGCTGAAGCTTGCAGACCCGTCCGTTTCCATGAAAGAGGTCGCCGCTTGAGTTCGGCGAGGGGTTAATGGCCAAGATCACCTACATCGAGCATGACGGCACTGAGCACGTGATTGACGTGAAGACCGGGCTGACCGTCATGGAGGGCGCGGTAAAGAACAACGTGCCCGGCATCGACGCCGACTGCGGCGGCGCCTGCGCCTGCGCCACCTGCCACGTCTATGTGGACGAGGCGTGGCGCGACAAGACCGGCACCTCCTCGGCGATGGAGGAATCCATGCTCGACTTCGCCGAGAACGTGGAGCCGAACAGCCGGCTCTCCTGCCAGATCAAGGTGACCGACGCCCTCGAGGGGCTCGTGGTCCGGATGCCCGAGAGCCAGCACTAGGCCTCGACGTGAAACGGCCGGTCGCCATCGCGGCGCTGGTCCTCTTGTTGGTGTCGCTCGGCGTCTATCTGACGAATGCTTCGTGGCTGGCCCGGCCTAGCGGCAGGGCTTCGATCCTGGCGCATCGCGGCGTCTCGCAGACCTTTTCCGAGGCGGGCGTGGACGATGCGACCTGCACGGCGACGCGGATCGACCCACCGACCCACCGCTTGCTGGAAAACACGATCCCGTCGATGCGGCGTGCATTCGAACTCGGCGCCGCGGTGGTCGAACTCGATATCCAACCGACCACCGACGGCGAGTTTGTGGTGTTCCACGACTGGACGCTGGACTGCCGTACCGACGGCCACGGCGTCACCCGCGAGCACAGCCTGGCGCAGCTGCGCGCGCTCGACATCGGTTACGGCTACACCGCCGATGCCGGCCGAACCCATCCGTTCCGCGGCCAGGGCCGTGGCCAAATGCCTACGCTTGCAGAGGCGCTCGCCGCCTTTCCCTCGCAAGGCTTCCTGATCAACGTGAAGAGTAACGATCCGGTCGAGGGTGAGCGCCTGGCCGTCTATCTGGCGACCCACGATCCGGACGGCCTGAAACGCCTTGTGGTGATCGGTGGACCGAGGCCGGTAGCGCGGCTGAAGGCCGGTCTGTCGCGAGTGCGCGCCTTCTCTCCAGAGCAGTTCAAAGTCTGCGCCAAGCGCTACGTCGCCCTGGGATGGAGCGGGTACATTCCAGAGGCCTGCCGGAACATCCTGATCTTTGCACCGCAACGCCAGGCCTGGCTGCTGTGGGGTTGGCCGAACAGGTTCCTGGCCCGGATGCATTCCGTCGGCTCCGAGGTCTACGTCGCCGGCGACCTCAAGCTTGACGGCCATCAGACCATCCTGGGTCTCAACGATCCCGCGCGTCTGCGGGACCTGCCCCAGGCGTGGAAGGGTGGCGTCTCGACAGACCGTATCGACCTGATCGGTCCGGCGTTCGCGCCAAGACCGGCTCACTAAGCCTCGGCCTCGAGATCCGCGTAGGGCCTGCCGTCGCTGGACAGCAGCACGGCGATCGGGCGCGTGCTCTTGAACTCGGCGAGGATGGCCATGGCCATCACCGTGAGCGGCGTCGACAGGAAGGCGCCCACCACGCCCCAAAGCACGCTCCAGAACGCCAGGGCCAGCAGCACCACGATGGGGTCCACGTTGAGGCTCTGTCCCTGCATCCGCGGCTGGACGACATGGCTCACCGCGAAGTGGATCGCTTCCAGGCCGGCCAGCAGGACCAGCACCCGGGCGAGGCTGTCGAACTCGACGACGCCGAAGGCCACGGGAAAGAGCACCCCGATCGCCGCGCCGATGGCTGGGATATAGTTGGCGAGGAAGATGATCACGCACCAGAACGGGACGTGGGTCAGGCCGGTCGCCAGCATCAGCGCCGCAGACAACGCCGTGATGATCAGGCCGACCACCGTCTGCACCCAGATGTAGCTCTCCACCCCGCGCCGGACCCGCTCGAAGATCCGGGTGGCTTCTGTCCGCTCGTCCTCGGTCGGGAAAAGCTCGCGAGCCTTGGCCGCGAAACCGCGCCGCGAGGCGGCCAGGAAGCCGAGGTAGATGAGGACAAAGACCGCGCCCTCGGCGAAATGGCTGATGGCGCCGGCCAGGACGCCGGCGTAGCGGGCCGGGTTCAGGGTGTGGATCAGGCTGGTCGTCGTGGGCGTGACGGTCAGGCCGAACCGGTGGGCGCCCTGCTCCAGCAATTCATTGATCCGGGCCGTGTAGGCGGCCGACTCCGCGGCGAAGGCCGTGGCGTTGTCGACGATGAACCAGAGCGCCAGGCCGAACGCCGCCACGATCAGCGCGAACGCGGCCGGCAGGGCCGCCGGGGGCGGGAAGACCGGCACGTGGTTCCGGATCGCCCGGGCCAGGCCGTCGATCATGATCAGCAGGAACAGCGCCAGCACGAAGGGTTCGAGAATGCGGCCCAGCGCCCACAGCGCGAAGCCCGTGAGGATGGTCGCGGTGACGATACCGGCGACCTGCAATGCCTTGAAGGGTTTCGAGCCGTCGCCGCCTGCCGTCCGCATCCCGCCCGCCATCGCTCAAGTCCACCGATCGACGCTGGGCGACGCCTAGCTTTGATAGAACGGCGACGCCGCCGAATGGCTCCGCTCGCCAGCGCCGGCTTGACCGGGCAGGCCCTCTCGCGCACGAGGCAGGTATGAGCGAACCCCTGCCCCTCACCGGTCCGACCAGTCTGCCGGCGGTCGGCGTTCCGACGTCGATGGTGATCTTCCTGCATGGCTATGGGTCCAATGGCGACGACCTGATGGGTCTGGCGCCCTACTGGCGGCCGGCCTTGCCGCAGACGGTGTTCCTGGCGCCCAACGCGCCGCAGCCCTGTCCCGGTGTCCCGGGCGGCTATCAGTGGTGGGCGCTGACCGATCTCAGTCCGCAGGCGCGAGCGGCCGGCGTGCGCCAGTCGGCGCCGGCGCTCAACGCCTGCATCGACGCTCAGCTCGCCCACTACGGCCTCACCGACGACCGGCTGGTTCTGGTCGGCTTCAGCCAGGGGACGATGATCGCCCTGCACGTGGGGCCGCGCCGGGCAAAGGCTCTGGCGGGGATCGTGGGCTATTCGGGGATGCTGGCTGATCCGCAGGCGCTGGCGGCCGAAGTGGTCACCAAGCCGCCGGTCCTGCTGGTGCACGGCAGCGCCGATCCCACCTTGCCGGTCGCGGCGACGCACCAGGCCAAGGCGGCGCTGGAGGCGCTCGGCTTCGAGGTCGCGTCGCACATCTCCCAGGGGCTGGGCCACAGCATCGACAACGACGGTCTGCAGCTCGGCGGCCAGTTCCTGGTGCAGCGCCTCGGCTGAGGCCGCGCTTGGCGGTTGGGGTGTTGCGTGTAGGATCGCTGGGCTCAACTCCAGGGGGTGATGACCGTGAGCATCGGCGAGCCGCCAGATCGTATTCCAC
>JBOHKZ010000228.1:0-2863 GCA_050729355.1 Phenylobacterium sp.
TCTTCGACCAGCACCTTCAGGGCCGCGCGGGCCACCGCGCAGGCCCGCGGGTTGCCGCCGAAGGTCGAGCCGTGCTCGCCGGGGTGCAGCACGCTCATGACCTCGGAATTCGAGAGCACGGCGCTGACCGGATAGAAGCCGCCCGAGAGCGCCTTGCCGATCAGGGTCAGGTCCGCCTCGACGCCCTCGTGCTCTTCGGCGAGCAGCTTGCCGGTGCGGCCGAGCCCCGTCTGGATCTCATCGAGGATCAGGATGACGTTGTGCTTTGTGCAGAGCTCGCGGGCGCGCTTCAGATAGCCGGCGGGCGGGATGATCACGCCGGCCTCGCCCTGGATCGGCTCGACGAGGAAGGCCACGGTGTTCGGCCCGATGGCGGCTTCCAGCGCGTCGGCGTCGCCGTACGGGACCACCTTGAATCCCGGCGCGAAGGGGCCGAAGCCGCCGCGCGACTGCGGGTCGGTGGAGAAGCCGACGATGGCCACCGTGCGGCCGTGGAAATTGTCGGCGGCGACGATGATCTCGGCCTGGCCGTCGGGGACGCCCTTGACCTCATAGCCCCACTTGCGCGCGACCTTGACGGCGCTCTCCACGGCCTCGGCGCCGGAGTTCATCGGCAGCGCCTTGTGCGAGCCGGTGAGCGCGCAGAGCTCCTCGTAGAAGGGCGCGAGCTGGTCGTTGCGGAACGCCCGCGAGGTCAGCGTCAGCCTGCCGGCCTGCTCGACCATCGCCTCCAGGATCTTCGGATGGCAGTGGCCCTGGTTCACCGCGGAATAGGCCGACAAGCAGTCGAGGTAGCGGTTGCCCTCCACGTCCCAGACGTGGACGCCCTGGCCGCGGGTCAGCACCACGTCCAGCGGCTTGTAGTTCTTCGCGCCATAGAGCCCTTCGAGGGCGATCAGGTCGGAGGTGCGCGAGTTGCGAAGCGCGATGTCGTTCATGGCGAGACCTATTCGGCGGCGAGGATGGCGGGGCGGGAATGGCTCGTCCGGTCGAGGCGCAGCGTCATGCAGTAGGCCGCGCCGCCGGAGAGGATGAAGGGATCGAGGTCGATCTCGACGAGGCTGTAGCCGCGGTCGCGCAGTTTCTCGCGGAGCGAGGCCGGCGCGCGGGCCATGATCACCTTGGAGTCGAGGTTGACGGCGTTGACGCAGAACGCGCCGGCCTCTTCGTCGCTGGCCTCGATGCGCTTGGCCTCCGGCACGCGGGCGCGGATGGCCGCCTGGGCCTGGGACGTGAAAGCGGGCGGGTAGTAGAGCACCTTGCCGCCCGCCAGCGGGCAGAAGCAGGTGTCGAGGTGATAGAAACGGTCGGAGGCCAGCTCCAGCGCCACGACTTCCTGGCCGAACGTCTGCTGGATCGCGGCCACCGAGGACTTGCTGGAGCGCTGGCCGTAACCCACCCAGAAGAGCTTCCGGTCGGTGTCCCAGATGGCGTCGCCGGCGCCCTCCTGGAAGACGCCCTGCGGCAGGTCGACGATCTCCTGGATCAGGCCGCGCGTCTTGAGCCGCATGAAGGCCGAGCGGAACACCGCCTCCTCGCCCTGCCGCTCCGGGTGGAGGAAGCGGGAGAGCAGGACGCGGCCGTCCAGCACCACCGCGGCGTTGGCCGGGAAGACCAGGTCGGGCAGGCCGCGCACCGCCTCGATGGTCTCGACGTGCGCGCCGGCGGCCTGCAGCGCGGCCCTGAGCTGGGTGGAGGCGGCCTGCGCGCCGGCGAGGCACTCGGCGGTCCAGGCCTTCGGCTGCATCCACGGATTGATCCGGTAGGACACGTCGAAACAGGCCGGGTCGGTCATGAGGAAGCTGGGCATGGCCACAAACTCGCCTCCTGGGGTGTTAGCGAAAAGCAGGCAAGCTGCTACAAAACGCAGATCAGGTTGGCGATTTGCACGAGACTGATAGCGATATGATGGATGACCTCGACCGTCAGCTGCTGGCCCTGCTGCGGGCTGATTCGAGGGCGCCGGTGGCTACGCTGGCGGCCCGGCTGAAGGTCTCGCGCGGCACGGTGCAGAACCGCATCGACCGGATGATGCGGCCCGGCGGCGCCATCCAGGGCTTCACGGTGCGTACCCGCCCCGAAATGGAAGAGAGCCGCGTCCGCGCGATCATGGGCATCGCCATCGAAGGCGAGCGTTCTACCGCAGTGATCAAGGCGCTGCGCGGACTGCCGGAAGTGGACAAGGTCCACACCACCAACGGCCGCTGGGACCTGATCGCCGAACTCGACACGGCGACGCTGGCGGAATTCAGTCGCACCCTCGACCAGATCCGCATGATCGAGGGGATCGCCTCGACCGAGACCTCGATCCTGCTGGCCACGCAGAAGTTCTGAGCGTTAAACGTGGGCGATGAACGCCCCCGTGAAGACCCCAAAGCCCTCCGAAGCGCTGCCGGAGTGGCGGCTGGACGACCTCTATTCCGGCCGCAGCGACCCGAAGATCGAGGCCGACCTCGCCAAGGCCAAGCAGGCCAACGATGCGCTCGTGGCGCTGAAGGGCCGGTTCATCGCCAGCCGCGGAAACGCCCAGGTACTAGGGGAGCTGCTGGCCAACGGCATCAACCTCTATGAACAGGCGACCAATGGCCTGTGGGGCGTCGGCGCCTATGCGGGGCTCGCGGCCTCCATCGCCCGCGACGATCCGGCCTGGTCGAAGTTCGAGGCTGACCTTCGGGCCCGCTCCTCGCAGATCGCGGCGGAGAGCCTGTTCTTCACCCTCGAGCTGAACCAGCTCGACGACAATGAGATCGAGGCCGCGTTCCGCGCGCACAAGCCCGCCGCCCGCTGGCGCCCGTGGATCCGGCGTGTGCGGCTCTCGCGGCCGCACGAGCTCTCGCCCGACCTGGAGCGGATGCTGATCGAC
>JBOHKZ010000229.1:0-7134 GCA_050729355.1 Phenylobacterium sp.
GCGACGGCCTCGGCCGCCGCGCCCGCCCCCGCGACCACCACCCCGCCCGCGCCCCCGGCGCCGGCCGCGCACTGATCCAGGACAAGCGTTAAGATGGCTCAAGCCGCCGCTCACGATCACCACGATAGCCACGACCACAAGCCGGGCTTCATCACGCGTTGGTTCTTCTCCACGAACCACAAGGACATCGGCGCGCTCTACATCCTGTTCGCCATCATGGCGGGCCTGGTGGGCGGCGCGCTTTCCGGCCTGATCCGCTGGGAACTGGCCGAGCCGGGCATCCAGGTGTTCCAACCGCACAGCCTGATGGCGCAGTGGGGGATCATCGAAGGCTCCAAGCACGGCTACAACGCCGTGGTCACCGCCCACGCCCTGATCATGATCTTCTTCATGGTCATGCCGGCGATGATCGGCGGGTTCGGCAACTGGTTCGTGCCGCTGATGATCGGCGCGCCCGACATGGCGTTCCCGCGGATGAACAACATCTCCTTCTGGCTGCTGGTCGCGGCCTGGGTGATGCTGCTGACCTCGATGATGGTCGACGGGGGCCCGGGTAAGGGCTTCGGGGGCGGGTGGACGATGTATCCGCCGCTATCCACCTCAGGGCACACCGGCCCCGCGATGGACTGCGCGATCCTCGCCGTCCACCTGGCCGGCGCCAGCTCGATCCTCGGCGCCATCAACTTCATCACCACGATCTTCAACATGCGCGCGCCGGGCATGACCCTGCACCGCATGCCGCTGTTCGTCTGGTCGATCCTGGTGACCGTGTTCCTGCTGCTGCTCTCGCTGCCGGTCCTGGCGGGCGCGATCACCATGCTGCTCACCGACCGCAACTTCCACACGCACTTCTTCGATGCGGCGGGCGGCGGCGACCCGGTGATGTTCCAGCACCTGTTCTGGTTCTTCGGGCACCCCGAGGTCTACATCCTGATCCTGCCCGGGTTCGGCATGATCTCGCACATCGTCTCGACGTTCTCGCGCAAGCCGGTGTTCGGCTACCTGGCCATGGCCTACGCCATGGTGGCGATCGGCTTCATCGGCTTCGTCGTGTGGGCGCACCACATGTACACGGTCGGCATGCCCATCAACCTGCGGGCCTATTTCGTGGCGGCCACCATGGTCATCGCGGTCCCGACCGGCGTGAAGGTGTTCTCCTGGATCGCCACGATGTGGGGCGGTTCGATCAGCTTCAAGACGCCGATGCTCTGGGCGATGGGCTTCATCTTCCTGTTCACCCTGGGCGGCGTCACGGGCGTCGTGCTGGCCAACGCCGGCGTCGACTACAGCCTGCACGACACCTACTACGTGGTGGCCCACTTCCACTACGTGCTGAGCCTGGGCGCCGTGTTCGCGATCTTCGCCGGGTTCTACTACTGGTTCGAAAAGATGTGGGGCGTGAAGTACCGGGAATTCCTGGGCGTCACCCACTTCTGGATCACGTTCGTCGGCGTGAACCTGATCTTCTTCCCGCAGCACTTCCTGGGCCTCCAGGGCATGCCGCGCCGCTACATCGACTACCCCGACGCCTTCGCCTACTGGAACAAGGTCTCCTCGATCGGCTACGTGATCACCGCGGTCGGCGTGGGCGTGTTCCTGCTGGTGCTCATCGACGCCATGGTCTTCCGCCGCAAGGCCGAAGCCAATCCGTGGGGCGAGGGCGCGACGACGCTGGAGTGGACGCTTCCCTCTCCGCCGCCGTTCCACCAGTTCAACGAGCTGCCGGTGATCAAGCCCGACGTCCACTAAGGACCGAGGCGTCACCTCGAACTTCCCAGAGGGGCGCGGATCATCGGTCCGCGCCCTTCGACCGTTATCAGAGTATGATCGCATGGCCATGTCAGAGGCCCTGAGCACCTCCCGAGCGCCCGCCCGCTGGCAGGACTACCTGCAGCTCCTGAAGCCGCGCGTGATGTCGCTGGTGGTGTTCACCGGCCTGACCGGCCTTGTCTGCTCGGGCCACTCCATAAATCCGGTGCTGGGCGCCGTCGCCATCCTGTGCATCGCCGTGGGCGCGGGCGCGTCCGGCGCGCTCAACATGTGGTACGACGCCGACATCGACGCGAAGATGCGCCGCACGCGCGGCCGGCCGGTCCCGGCGGGCCGGGTGCAGGGCGCCGACAGCCTGGCGCTGGGCGTCGTGCTCTCGATGTTCTCGGTCATGCTGATGGGCATGGCGCTGAACTGGCTGGCGGCCGGCCTGCTGGCCTTCACGATCTTCTTCTACGCGGTGGTCTACACGATCTGGCTGAAGCGCTGGACGGCGCAGAACATCGTCATCGGCGGTCTGGCCGGCGCGCTGCCGCCGGTGATCGGCTGGGCGGCGGCCACGGGCACGACGCCGCTCAACGCCTGGCTGCTCTGCGCGATCATCTTCATGTGGACGCCGCCGCACTTCTGGGCGCTCAGCCTCTACACCAGCGAGGACTACCAGAAGGCTGGCGTGCCGATGATGCCGGTGGTGGCGGGCGCGAAATCCACCCGCCGTCAGATCCTGATCTACAGCCTGCTCTTCACGCCGATCTGCATCCTGCCCGCCTTCACCGGCCTGGGCGGCGCGCTCTACCTGGGCGTCGCGACGCTGGGCGGTCTGGTGTTCCTGATCCTGGCCTGGCGGCTCTTCCGCAGCCATGCGGGCGAAGCGGCTGGCCAGCGCAATGACGACGGCCTCTACGACGTTCGCGCCGGGGCCAAGGACGCCAGAAATCTTTTCGCCTTCTCGATCCTCTATCTCAGCCTCCTGTTCGCCACCCTGCTTGGCGAACATCTGGCGCGCCTGCCCGCACTGGAGCTTCTGCGATGAGCGATCCCGCCCGGGAGAACGAGGCCGAGCTGAAGGCGCGGCGCGGCCGCAACATCGCGCTGGCGCTGGGCCTCGTCCTGTTCGTCATCCTGATCTTCGTGGTCACCATCATCCGGCTGGGCGGTAATGTCGTTGACCGGCCGTTCTAAGCGCGAGCTCACCCCCGCCGAGAAGCGCAACCGCCGCGTCGGCGTGATCTGCGCCGTGGCCTTCGCCGGCATGGTCGGCGCGGCCTATGCGTCGGTCCCGCTCTACAAGGCGTTCTGCCAGGTGACCGGCTACGACGGCACGGTGCGCAAGGCGGACGCCGCGCCCACCGAGGTCCTGGGCAAGACGCTCAACATCCGCTTCGACGCCAATGTCCGCGACCTGCCCTGGGACTTCCAGGCGCTGCAGACCACCCAGACGGTCAAGATCGGCGAGACCAAGGTTGCGCTCTTCCGCGTGACCAACCACTCCGACAAGCCGATCACCGGCCGCGCCGTCTTCAATGTGACGCCCGAGCAGGCCGGGGCCTATTTCGAGAAGCTCTCCTGCTTCTGCTTCACCGACCAGACCATCCAGGCCGGACAGACGGTCGAGATGCCGGTGCTCTATTTCGTCGATCCCAAATACGCCGACGATCCGGACACCAAGGGGAAGGGCGAAGTCACGCTCTCCTACACCTTCTATCCCGCCGTCGACGCCAAGCCGGCGGCCAAGGTGGCGGTGACGAAGGCGGCGAACGGCGGCTGAATTCGCGCCGTCGCCAGTCTTGGCGCTGAACGGCCCCTTTCCCCCTTGGCGAACCCTTCGGCGCAAGGCTATAGCGTGCCCCAAGTTTTGACTGTGCGGCGAAGCAGCCGCGCAGGGGATTCCGTGAGGGACTGGGACCACCGATGGCCGAAGGCGTGAAGCACGACTACCACCTGGTCAACCCGAGCCCGTGGCCGCTCGTCGGCTCGATCGCGGCGACGGTGATGGCGATGGGCGGCGTGGCCTGGATGAAGGGCCTGTTCGGCCTGCCGGCGCACACCTCGTGGCTGTTCTTCGCGGGCCTCTCCGGCGTGCTCTTCACGATGATCGCCTGGTGGCGGGACGTCGTGAACGAAGCCAACGCGGGCGATCACACCCCGGTCGTCTCCATCGGCCTGCGCTACGGCATGATCCTGTTCATCGCCTCGGAGGTGATGTTCTTCGTGGCGTGGTTCTGGATCTTCTTCGAGATGGCGCTCTTCCATCACCACAGGACGTTGTCCTCCATCGAGGAAGTCCGCACCGCCTGGGCCAACTGGCCGCCGCACGGCGTCGAGACGGTGCCGGCGTTCCAGCTGCCGCTGGTCAACACGCTCACCTTGCTGCTCTCGGGCACGACCGTCACCTGGGCGCACCACGCCCTCCAGGTCGGCGACCGCAAGGGCGCCCGCAACGGCCTGATCCTGACCGTCCTCCTGGGCATCATGTTCACCGCGATCCAGGCCTACGAGTACAGCCACATCTTCCAGCACGAGTACTTCTTCTCGGAGGAAGCGGCGAACGCCGGGCTCTACGGTTCGTCCTTCATCATGGCGACGGGCTTCCACGGCTTCCACGTGCTGATCGGGACCATCTTCCTGCTGGTCTGCCTGATCCGCCTGATGGGCGGCGGGTTCACGCCGCAGAAGCACTTCGGCTTCGAAGCGGCCGCCTGGTACTGGCACTTCGTGGACGTAGTCTGGCTCTTCCTGTTCGCCTTCGTCTACGTGATCTTCGGAGCCGCCGGCGGGCACTAGATGGCCAAGCCCAATCCTCTGCTGTCTGGGGCGGCGGGCCGCTGCCCCAACTGCGGAGAGGGCCAGCTCTTCGAAGGGTTCCTGAAGGTCTCGCCGCGTTGCGAGGCCTGCGGCTACGACCTGGCGAAGGCCGACAGCGGCGATGGGCCGGCGGTCTTCGTGATCCTGATCGGCGGCTTCCTGGTGGCGTTCGGAGCGCTCTTCACCGAGTTCACCCTGCATCCGCCGATCTGGGTGACGCTGATCATCTGGATGCCGATGACGCTGGTGGTCTGCCTGGCCCTGCTGCGCCCGTTCAAGGGCATGATGCTGGCGGCGCAGTTCATGAACAAAGCGTCCGAAGCCCGTCATGACGACTGAGAACTGGGAGCCGGAAAGGCCGCCGAGCGATCGGCCGGACCGTCCGCCCGTGCGGTTCTCGGTCGGCCTGACCATCGCCACGCTCATCGCCATGGCGATCCTCATCGGCCTGGGCGTTTGGCAGCTTCAGCGGCTGAAGTGGAAGGAAGGCCTGCTGGCCCACGTGGCGGCCCTGCAGTCGGCGCCGGCGCGGGAGCTCGGTCCCGTCCTCGATAGCCTCAGGGACGGCCATGACGCGGACTTCACGCGGGTCTCGGTGACCTGTCCGGGCCTCGCCTCCGCACCCTTCGTCGAACTCTACGGAATCCGCGACGGCCAGGCCGGCGTGCGGCTGATCTCCGCCTGTCCGGTGGTCAGTCATCGCTTCCGCACCGTCCTGGTGGACCGCGGGTTCGTCGCAGACTCGGTCTCGGCGCGACCGCCGGTGGACGCCGCCTCGACGGCCCCCGTGAATCTGGTCGGCGTGCTGCGGGTCCCGGAGCATGGGAATTTCGTGACGCCCAAGAACCTGCCGGGCCGCTGGTACACCCGCGACGCCGCGGCCATGGCCCGGCAACTCCAGGCGCCGAGCCCCGCGCCGCTCTTCCTGATGGCCGAGACCCCGACCAATCCGGACTGGAAGGCGCTGGTCCCCGCACCGCTGCCGGCCGACATCCCCAACAATCACTTCGACTACGCGCTCACCTGGTTCGGTCTTGCCGCCTCCCTGGCCTGCGTCTATGTCGCCGACCTATTTCGCAGGCGGAAACTCTGATGCGCTACGTCTCAACCCGTGGGCAGTCGCCCGCGGTCGGCTTTGTGGACGCGGTGCTGGGCGGCCTGGCGCCCGACGGCGGCCTCTATGTGCCGCAGTCCTGGCCGACCTTCAGCCAGGCTGAGATCGCCGGCTTCGCGGACCTCTCCTACGCCGAGGTCGCGGCCAAGGTGATCGGCGCCTTCGCGGGCGACGAGATCGAACCGGCCGTCCTGCTGGAGATGTGCCGCGAGGCCTACGCCACGTTCAGCCACGCCGCCGTGGTGCCGTTGGTGCAGCTGCGCCCGGGCGTCTTCATGGCCGAGCTCTTCCACGGTCCCAGCCTCGCCTTCAAGGACGTGGCCATGCAGATCCTGGCGCGGCTCTACGACCACATCCTGGGCGACCAGGGGCGGGTCCAGACCATCCTCTGCGCCACGTCGGGCGATACCGGCGGCGCCGCGGTTGAAGCCTTCCGAGGCCGCAAGAACGTCAAGGTCGTCGCGCTCTTCCCCGAAGGCCGCATCTCCGAGGTGCAGCGCCGGTTCATGACCACGGCGGCCGAGGCCAACGTCGCCTGCGTGGCGGTGAAGGGCTCGTTCGACGACTGCCAGGCGATCGTGAAGGAGGCCTTCCAGGACGAGGTGCTGCGCCAGGCGGTCGACCTCTCCGGCGTCAACTCGATCAACTTCGCGCGGATCGCGGCCCAGGCCGTCTACTACTTCACCACCGCCGCGGCCCTCGGCGCGCCGGAGCGTGAGGTGTCGTTCTGTGTGCCCTCGGGCAATTTCGGCGACGCCTTCGCCGGCTATGTGGCGCACCGCATGGGGCTGCCGATCGGCCGCATCGTGGTGGCGACGAACTCCAACGACATCCTGGCCCGCACCTTCGAAAGCGGCCGTTACGAGCGCGGGACGGTGCAAGCCACCATATCGCCTGCCATGGACATCCAGTCGGCGTCGAATTTCGAGCGCCTCTATTTCGAAAGCGCCGGCCGAGACGCGGCGGCGACCGCGCAAGCCTTCACCGGATTTGCCGGCGGCGGGGCTATCGACGTGCCGGCTCCGGCCTTCGCCGCCATGCGCCAGCTCTTCCGCGGCGTGGCGGTGAGCGAGGCCGACACCAAGGCGGCCATCGCGGCTACCCTGGCCGCGACCGGCGAGCTGATCGATCCCCACACGGCGGTGGCCGTCGCGGCGCTCGACAAGGCCGGCGACCTGCCGCGCCCGGTCGTGGTGCTCTCGACCGCCCACGCCGCCAAATTCCCCGACGACGTGGCCCAGGCCAGCGGCGTGACGCCGGACCTGCCGCGCGGCGCGGCGAACCTCGCCGACCGGCCAGAGCGCTTCGACCGGCTTGCCGCCGACGCCGACGCGATCAAGGCCTTCGTCCGCACCTTCGCGGAGGGCTGAAGCCATCACGCCGAAAGTTCATAAGCTGTCGAACGGCGTGCACGTCGTGTGCGACCCGATGCCGGGCCTGCAGAC
>JBOHKZ010000230.1:0-5261 GCA_050729355.1 Phenylobacterium sp.
CGATGGCCTCGGCGACGTAGTCGCGGATCTCGGTCTGGCGTTCCTGGGCCGCCCAGCGCAGTGCGCCCAGCCGGGCGCGCGCGTCCTCGACCCGGGCTTTTTCGATGTCCTCGGCCAGCCGGGTCTCTAGCGCCAGCGTCTGGCGCACGGCCCGGGCGATCCGCGAATAGACCAGGCCCAGGTCGGCGTTCCCGAACCGCGACGCAGGCCGCGGCGCGTCTTCGTCCACGGCGTCAGTCCGGGCGAGCGCCTCGTCGCGCACCGCGCGCGCCATCTGCATGCCGATCTCGGCCAGCTCCTGCAGCATGGCCGCCTGCCGTTCCCGCCGCGCCTCGGCCGCGCTCACCGGCGCACGACCCTCGGGATCGTCCGGCTCAGGCGCGTTGCTGGCGGAATGCTCGCCCATGAACAAAACAAGAACATCAAACTTGATCGCTGTCAAGAATTTTGCGTCGAGAGTTTGGTAGTGAAGACGGCGCTTCTTGGTCGAAGGCCTGCAGGTTGACCGGCGCCCTCTTCGAAGCTCCACTGTTGCGATGAAGGCCGTGTTCGATACCAAGCCGAACTCCGGCTACGACGACGAGATCGTTCGGCGGTACCATTTCCCGACGCAAAGCAACTACATGGCCACAGCAGAGGCGGCTGTCGGCGATTGGATTGTCTACCGCGAGCCGCAGCGGAACCGCGGCTGCCGCGCCTACATCGCTGTCGCGCGCGTCCTGCGGATCGAGCCCGACCCGCTCCGCCACAACCACGCCTACGCGATCATGGGCGACTATCTGCCCTTCGATCGCCCAGTCCCGTTCGCCGGCCATGGCGACGACGGCTACTGGGAAACGCCGCTCCGCGCCGTCGGAGAATCCAGCCGCGTTGGCGCGGCTGTCCAGGGTAAGGCGATGCGTCCCCTTGCCGACGCAGATTTCAGCGCCCTCGTGACGGCGGGTCTCTCCGAGACCCTTGCTCCAGAGAACGCCGTCCGCCTCGGCCTGACGGGCCCTATCCCCAGCGGCGTCGAAGACGTCGCCCAGCCTTTCGACTACGGCGTCACCCCCGGCCTCGATCAGATCCGTCGCGTCGAACAGATGCTGGTCAACCGCAAGATCCGTGACGCCAACTTCCGCCGCCAGGTCTGCGAAGCCTACGACGACCGCTGCGCCGTCACCGGTCTTCGGATCATCAACGGCGGCGGGCGATCAGAGGTGCAGGCTGCGCACATCTGGGGCGTCGGCCAAGGCGGCCCCGACGTCGTCCAGAACGGACTAGCGCTCTCAGGCACGGTCCACTGGCTCTTCGATCGCCACCTGATATCGCTCACCAACGATTACCGCCTGCTCGTCTCCCACAACAAGGTGCCCGCAGAACTTCGGGTCCTGTTCGAGCGCCAGATGGACCGCATTCACCTGCCGCAGGATGAACGGCTGTGGCCGCACGCAACGTATGTCGAAGGGCATCGTGAGATGTTCATGGCGGCGTGATGGGGCGCTGGCCATCCAATTGACCGTCTGCTTTGCGCCTTTAGCAGACTGTGGCTCGGGGACCTAAAGCGGACTTGGAGCGGAGCGGGAACCCGATCCGCTACGCAGTATCCCCTATCGGAAAGACGATCTCCCGCATGACACGGTCCGTCTCACTGAGGACCTTCATCATCTTTTGGTAGTGGCCAATGTCATCCCAGGTCAGTGCTCGGTCGCGCCGGTCCTTCCCCTCCGCCGTCGAGTCCGGTTAAACCCCGCCCCATGAGCCTTGCCCCCTCGAAGACCATGGCCGAGACGGCCGCTGAGTTTGGCCTGAGCGCCGCTGAGTATGGCGTGATCGTCAAGCGGTTGAACCGGGAGCCGAACCACGTCGAGCTGGGGGTGTTCTCGGTGATGTGGTCGGAGCACTGCTCCTACAAGTCCTCGAAGATCCACCTGGGGAAGTTCCCGACGACGGGGCCGCGGGTGATCTGTGGGCCGGGGGAGAACGCCGGGGTCGTGGATATCGGCGACGGCCAGGCCTGCATCTTCAAGATGGAGAGCCACAACCACCCCTCGTTCATCGAGCCCTATCAGGGGGCGGCGACGGGCGTTGGCGGGATCATGCGCGACGTCTTCACGATGGGCGCGCGGCCGGTGGCGTTGCTGAACGCGCTCAGGTTCGGCGACCCGTCGCACCCGAAGACCAGGCGGCTGGTGGGCGGAGTGGTCTCGGGGATCGGCGGCTACGGCAACTGTGTGGGCGTGCCGACGGTGGCCGGCGAGACCAACTTCCACCGCGGCTACGACGGCAACATCCTGGTCAACGCCATGTGCGTGGGCCTGGCCGACGCGGACAAGATCTTCTACTCGGCCGCGCCGGCGGTGGGGCTGCCTGTGGTCTATTTCGGATCGAAGACCGGGCGCGACGGGATCCATGGGGCGACCATGGCCTCGGCCGAGTTCGACGACGCCTCGGACGAGAAGCGGCCGACGGTGCAGGTGGGCGACCCCTTCGCCGAGAAGCTGCTGATCGAGGCGACGCTGGAGCTGATGGCGTCGGGCGCGGTGGCGGCGATCCAGGACATGGGCGCAGCCGGTTTGACGTCGTCGTCGGTGGAGATGGCCGGCAAGGGCGGGCTCGGCATCGAGCTCGACCTCGACGCGGTGCCGCAGCGCGAAGAGGGCATGAGCGCCTATGAGATGATGCTGTCGGAGAGCCAGGAGCGGATGCTGGCGATCCTGAAGCCCGGGCGCGAGCATGACGGGGAGCGGATCTTCGCCAAGTGGGGGCTGGATGCGGCGACCATCGGCTGGACCACCGACACCGGCCACCTCGTTTTGAAGCACAAGGGCGAGACGGTGTGCGACGTGCCGCTGGCGCCTCTGTTCGACGACGCGCCGCTCTATGACCGGCCGTGGACGGCGACGGAGCTGCAGGCCCGGGTGACGGCGGCGGACGTGGCCGAGCCGGCGGACCTGGGCGCGGCGATCGTGAAGCTGATGAGCGCGCCCGACATGGCGTCGAAGCGCTGGCTCTGGGAGCAGTACGACCGCCACGTGATGGCCGACACGCTGGAGGACAGCGCCACCGGCGCCGACGCCGGGATCGTGCGGGTGCACGGGACGAAGAAGGCGCTGGCGATGACCAGCGACTGCACGCCGCGCTATGTGCTGAACGACCCCTATGAGGGCGGCAAGCAAGCGGTGGCGGAGGCCTGGCGCAACTTGACGTGCGTGGGCGCCGACCCGATCGCCATCACCGACAACCTGAACTTCGGCAACCCCGAGCGGCCGCAGATCATGGGGCAGATCGTGCGCGCCATCGAGGGCATGGCCGAGGCCTGCCGGGCGCTGGATTTCCCGGTCGTGAGCGGGAACGTGTCGCTCTACAACGAGACCAATGGGGCGGCCATTCCGCCGACGCCCACGTGCGGCGCGGTGGGGCTGATCCCGGACTATGCGAAGCGCGCGGACTTCTCGTCGATGAAGGCCGGCGATGCGCTGGTGCTGGTGGGCGAGACGGCGGGAGAGCTGGGCGCCTCGATGTACCTGCGCGAGATCGCGGGCCGCGAGGATGGCGCGCCGCCGCCGGTGGACCTGGGCGTCGAGCGGCGCAACGGCGACTTCGTGCGCAAGCTCATCCTGGGCGGACAAGTGACTGTGGTGCATGACCTTTCCGACGGCGGACTGATCGCGGCTGTGGCCGAGATGGCGCTGGCGTCGAACGTCGGGGCGAGCGTGACGGCGGCTGGCGTCGGCGCGCTCTTCGGCGAGGACCAGGCGCGCTATCTGCTGGCGGTCGCCGACGCCGCGCCGGTGCTGGCCGCCGCCAAGGCCGCGGGCGTGCCGGCCGCGGTGGTGGGCCAGGCGGGCGGCGAGAGCCTCTCCGGTCCCGGCTTCGACGTGGCGCTGGCCAAGCTCCGCACCGCCCACGAGGGCTGGATGCCGGGCTACATGGGCGCGTGAGCGAGCGCCCTCACCTCGCCGCCACGCGGGCGCTGATCGGTCAGCCGGGGTCGCGCGAGCTGATCCCGACGCCGGCCGCCGTCCTCGACCTCGACGCCTTCGACCGCAACGTGGCGAAGATGGCGGCCCGGGCGAAGACGGTCGGCCTGGCGCTGCGGCCGCACGCCAAGTCGCACAAATGCGCGGCGATCGCGCTGCGCCAGCTGGCGGCCGGGGCGGTGGGCGTGTGCTGCGCCAAGCTCGCCGAGGCCGAGGCGCTGGCGGCCGCGGGCGTCGGCGCGATCCTGGTCACCTCCCCCATCGTCGGCGCCATGCCGGCGGCCCGCGCGGCGCGGCTGGCGCAGGACCTCGCCGACTTCAGGATCGTCGTGGATCACGTTGACGGGGCTAAGGAATTGGGCGCGGCGGCGCTGGGGCCGATCCAGGTGCTGATCGACGTCGACCCGGGCCTCGGCCGCACCGGGGTCGCGAGCCCCGAACAGGCCGTCGAGGTCGCCCGCGTTATCGCCGCACAGCCGAACCTGAAGCTGATCGGCGTGCAGTGCTACGGCGGCTCCTGGCAGCACATGGAAGGCGCCAATGAACGGGCCGCCGCGGTCGCCGACGGCATGGCCTATCTGCAGACCGTGATCGCGGCGCTGCGCCAGGCCGGCGCGGAAATCCGTGTCGTCACAGGCGGCGGCACCGGCAGCTTCGCGGCCGACGCGGCGCAGGGCGTGCTGAACGAGGTGCAGCCGGGCTCCTTCGCCTTCATGGACCGCCAGTACCGCGACGCCCTGAAGGACGACCCGGACGGCGACTTCGAACAGGCGCTGACCATCGCCGCCACCGTGATCACCGCCAACCAGCCGAAGTGGGTGACGGTCGACGCGGGCCTGAAGGCCTTCGCCACCGACGGGCCCTTGCCCGTGGCAGTGACGCCCAAGTGGGCTGCCTGCAACTACCGCTACTTCGGCGACGAGCATGGGCTGCTGATGCGGCCCAGGGACGCGACGGCCGCGCGGGGCGAGCGCGTCGATTTCGTCCCGCCGCACGTCGACCCGACGCTGAACCACTACGACGTCCTGCATTTGGTGCGCGGCGACGTGCTGGTAGAGATCGCGCCTATCGAGGCCCGCGGGGCGTCGCAGTAACGGCGGCCATCCAGTCGCGGGCCGCGTCCAGGAATTCGGCCATGACCTCGGCGTCCTTCCGCCCGGACTTGGCCGGGACGTGGAAGGAATGGTCGGCGGCGTCGACCAGCTTCAACTGAGCCCGGGCGCCCTGGCCCGCGACCGTGGCCTGCAGCAGCTCGAGCTCTGCGAACTCGTCATTGGAGCCCTGCAGGAAGAGCAGCGG
>JBOHKZ010000231.1:0-7092 GCA_050729355.1 Phenylobacterium sp.
ACCACGCTCTTCGCGCTGGGTCAGACCGAGAAGGAGCTGAACGCCAGGAATTTCCAGACGGTGTTCGTCTCAGTGGACCCGGCCCGCGACACGCCCGCCAAGCTTTCGACCTACCTCTCGAACTCGGCGTTCCCGCGCGCGGCGCTTGGCCTCACCGGCACGACGGAGGAGGTCGCGGGCGCGGCCAAGGCCTACCACGTCTTCTACCAGAAGGCGGGCGAGGGGCCGGACTACACGATCAACCACTCGACCATCACCTATCTGATGAGCCCGCGCGGCCGGTTCGTCTGCGTGATCCCCTACGGCGCGCCGCCCGAGGTGATGACCAGGATGATCAAGGCCGCCATGGCGCGCGGTCCCGGGGCGCAGAGCTGCACGGCGTAGGCTCACGCCATCGATTTTTGAGCGTTCCCGCCAAGAACCCACAACGGGCCGGCGCCTTTGTCGCACTGCACACAAGCTATGGACCGCATTAACGGTTCAGGTGTTATGCTGCGGCGCACAAAGGATGGGTCATGCTCTATACCCTCTATGAAGCTGGCTACTACGCGTCGACGCCGCTCAGGCTCGCGGCGCTGGCCACCCGCGATTTCTGGTCCTCGCCGCTCAATCCCGCGAGGGATTCCGACCTCGGTCGGCGGCTGTTCGCCAACTCGGACCTCTTCGCCAACCTGACCCGCCGCTACGGCAAGCCCAAGTGGCGCATCGAGAGTGTCGACATCGACGGCCATCCGGTGCGCGTGCGCGCCGTCGAGGTCTGGTCGAGCCCCTGGTGCAAGCTCACCCACTTCGCCCGCGACATGTCCGACATGCGAAAGGCCGGCCGCCGGACCCTGGAGCCCGCGGTGCTGATCGCCGCCCCGCTGTCGGGCCACTACGCCACCCTGCTGCGCGGCACGGTGGAGGGCTTCCTGCAGGACCACGAGGTCTACATCACCGAGTGGTCCAACGCCCGCGATGTGCCGGTGCTGGAAGGCCGCTTCGATTTCCACGACTACATCGACCACATCCGGCAGATGCTGCAGGTGCTGGGCCCGCGCCCGCACGTGGTGGCCGTCTGCCAGCCCGGACCGCCCGTGCTGGCGGCGGCGGCGCTGATGGCGGAGGACGGCGACGAGAGCCGCCCGGCCTCGATGACCTTCATGGGTTCGCCGATCGACGCGCGCCTGTCGCCCACGGTCACCAACAAGCTGGCCGAGGAAAAGCCGTTCACCTGGTTCAAGTCGAACATGATTGACACCGTGCCCGGCCCCTATCCGGGCATGGGCCGACGCGTCTATCCGGGCTTCGTCCAGCTCGCCAGCTTCATGTCGATGAACATGGACAAGCACCAGGAGGCGCACCAGCGCTACCTGAGGCAGCTCATGGACGGTGACGGCGACAGCGCCGAAAAGCACCTGGAATTCTATGACGAGTACCTGTCGGTGCTCGACCTGACGGAGGAGTTCTACCTCCAGACCGTCGACATCGTGTTCCAGCGCTACCTGCTGCCCAAGGGCGAGTTGACCCACCGCGGCCGGCCGGTGCGCCCCGACCTGATCACCGACATCGGGCTGCTCACCGTCGAGGGCGAGAACGACGACATCTCCGGCATCGGCCAGACCCAGGCGGCGCACGACCTGTGCTCCGGCATCCCGTCCGAGCTGAAGCAGGATTACGTCCAGCCGCACGTCGGCCACTACGGCGTCTTCAACGGCAAGCGGTTCCGCGAGGAGATTTACCCGCGGGTGCGCGAGTTCATCTGGCGGCGCGAATTGTCGCTCTCGGGCGTGGCTATCGAGGCCGCCCTCCCCAAGAAGGTCGAAGCCGCTTAGATAGAGGGGCGTGAGTCCCTTCGGCCGAGCCTTTAGCGACGGAGACCGGCTGGAAGTGGCCGGGACCGCGGTCACCCTCAAGGTGAACCGGCGCGCGCGCCGGGTTTCGCTCCGCCTGGACCGCACCCGGCGGGAGATCGTCGCTACCGCGCCGTCGCCGCGCCGCCTCTCCGAAGCCGCCGCCTTCGCCCGCGAACGCGCCGCCTGGATCGCCGAGCGCATCGCCGAACTGCCGGACGCCGCCCCGATCGAGCCCGGCATGACGCTGAGCGTGTTCGGCGAGCCCGTGCGCCTGGAGCAGGGGACCGGCCGGGCCAAGTGGTTCGGGGCGAGCGACGACCAACCTGCCCGCATCGTCGCCATGGGCGAGGGCGAAGGCTACGCCCGCGCCGTGACCCTGATGCTGAAGAAACGGGCCATGGGCGTGCTTTCTGAACGTACGGAGGTCTATGCAGCCATGCTGGGCGCCGCGATGCCGAAGGTGACCATCATGGACGCCAAGGGCCGCTGGGGATCCTGCCGGCCGGGCATCCGCGGCGGCCAGGCCTCGATCCGCTACAGCTGGCGCCTGGCGCTGGCGCCCTTCGCAGTGGCCGACTACGTCGCCGCCCACGAATGCGCCCACCTGCTGGAGCTGAACCACGGCCCGAAGTTCTGGGCGCACGTGAAGGCGCTGGTCGGCGACGAGCGGCCCCACCGCAACTGGCTCAAGTCCGAAGGCGCCCGGCTCCACGCCTTCGGGCGGTAGCCTGACCGTTGCTGCCCTTCGGGGGGAACTGAAAGGTCGCTAGTGCGGCGGTTCTTCCTGCTCGTCCTGCGGCGCTTCCTGGTCGCCGTGCAGCAGGTCCTGGACGCCATCGATGATCGCGCCGATGCCGTCGGGGCCTTCCGGCGGCGGGGGCGGGACGTCGCCGCCCGGGATGGGCTGGACCTTCAGGCGGGGCAGGGCGGCGGTCATGTAGTCGTGCCAGATGCCGGCCGGCGCGCCGCCGCCGGTGACCTTCTTCATGGCGGTGTTGTCGTCCTTGCCGACCCAGACGGCGGTGACGAAGCCGCCGGTGTAGCCGATGAACCAGGCGTCCTTGTAGTCGCTGGTGGTGCCGGTCTTGCCGGCTTCGTCGAAGCCCGGCGTCCGCGCCCGCGTGCCGGTGCCGGAGACCATCACCTCGCGCATCATCTGGATCATGTAGCCCAGCGCCGGCTGATTGATCACCGCACGGCGCGCGCCCTTGTCGACGCCGTGGTCATAGAGCACCCGGCCGGTCGCGGTGCGGATGCGCTCGACGCCATAGCCCTTGGCCCAGACGCCGCCGTTGGAGAACGGCGCGTAGGCCTGCGCCATCTCCAGCGGGCTCACTTCCACCGCACCCAGCGCCATCGACGGGTCGAGCTGGATCGGCGAGGTGATGCCCAACCGCCGCGCCGTCGCCGCCACGTTCGAGGTGCCGACCTCGTTGGCGAGGCGCGCGGCCACGGTGTTGATGGATTCCTTCAGCGCCACGCCCAGCGTGATCGGGCCGAGGTATCGGCCGGTGTAGTTGCGCGGCGTCCAGTTGCCGATGGTGATCGGCTCGTCGACCACCGGCGTCAGCGGCGTGCGGCCGGCTTCCATGGCGGTCAGGTAGACGAAGGGCTTGAACGCCGAGCCGGCCTGGCGCCGGGCCATGGTCGCGCGGTCGAACTGGGTCTGCAGGTAGTTGGTGCCGCCGACGTAGGCGCGGATGCGGCCCTCGCCGTCCAGCGAGACCAGCGCGCCCTGTTGCACGCCCAGGGCCTTCGCCGCTTCGACGCCCTTTTGCACCGCCTGCTCGGCCGAGGCCTGCAGCGGCAGGTCGAGCGTGGTCTCGACCACCAGGTCCTCGGTAGGCTCGCCCACCAGCTGGCGCACCTGGTCGTCCACCCAGTCGGTGAAGTACTGCGCGCGCTGGTTGGCCAGGACCGGGTTCACCCGCACCTTGGTGGCGAAGGCCTCGTCGCGCTGGGCGGGCGTGATGAAGCGCTGCTCGACCATCTCGTCGAGCACGATGGTGGCGCGGCGCGCGGCGCGGTCGGTGGCGGCCACCGGCGAATAGCGCGACGGCCCCTTCATCATTCCGGCCAGGAGCGCGCTCTCGCCCAGGGTGAGCTGTTGCGCGGGCTTGCCGAAATAGCGCTGCGAGGCGGCCTCGATGCCGTAGGCGCCGGCCCCGA
This sequence comes from Phenylobacterium sp., assembly GCA_050729355.1. Lineage (GTDB taxonomy): Bacteria > Pseudomonadota > Alphaproteobacteria > Caulobacterales > Caulobacteraceae > Phenylobacterium. The sequence continues at coordinate 4,005 of JBOHKZ010000231.1, forward strand.
AGTAGACCCGGTTCAGATAGAGCTCGAGCACCTGCTTCTTGGAGAACCGCGCCTCCAGCCAGACGGCCAGGATCAGCTCCTGGGCCTTGCGCCGGTAGGTCTGGTTGGGCGTCAGGAAGAGGTTGCGCGCCAACTGCTGGGTGATCGTCGAGCCGCCGCGCAGCGACCGGCCCTTGTGGCTCATGTTGTAGAGCTGGCTGCGCGCGATGCCCCAGGGGTTGAACCCGAAGTGCCAGTAGAACCAGCGGTCCTCGATGGCGATGAAAGCCTTGGGCACGTAGGGCGGCAATTTGTCCAGGTCGACCGGCGGCGCGTACTGGCTGCCGCGCACCGCCACCAGGGCGCCCGAGCGGTCGAGGTAGGACACCGACGGCTGGCGCTTCACGTCATAGAGCTTGGAGGTGTCGGGCAGGTCGACCGCGAACACCGCGAAGAAGGCGACGACGAAGATCAGGCCCCAGACGCCCAGCACCAGCGTCCAGTAGAACAGCGCCTGCAGGGGCGAGCGCCTGCGCCCGGGCTCGCCTTGCCCGGACCCGCCGGAACCGCCCCGGGGCGGTTTCGCTTTGGCCATGCTGATGTCGTCCTAGCCTAGTGCGGCCGCCCCGACCGGCGCGACCCTTACCATTGGCACCCAACCGCAAACAATATTGACGAGGTGTGAACGCCCTGCGTCCGGCCAGCGGAATCCTCAGCGCGCGCCGAGGGAAGGGTTCTGGGAGTGCTACATGGTGACGGCATAGCTCCGGCGCCACTGGACAAAATCGCATAACGGGGTTGCGAAAATTTCATTTGCTCCCGATCTTAACACTGTTATCTTAGCGTTGCTCAGTTCGCAGTGCGCCGTTCGGTGGGGATACCGTCGGCGATCAAACGCAGCGGAAGGGGCCGGCGCCTTGAGCAGGGGCGTCGCTTCTCCCCGAATGCTGGAAGGCTCAACATTATGAAGCTCCTGACCCTCGCGGCCGCGTGCGCCGCCCTCGTCACCCTGTCTGCCGCTCCGGCCATGGCCGGCGGCGACCCCATCACCGCCAAGCTGCAGACGCCGGTCGCCGAAAAGACCAAGTTCATCGCCGGCGGCGCCATGTTCGTCTGCGAAGGCGACGCCTGCGTGGCCGCTGCGCCGCAGTCGACCACCTATGCCAGCTCCACCTGCAAGACCATCGCGGGCAAGGTCGGCCCGGTGGCCTCGTTCGGCGGCTACAAGTCCATGGACGACGCCAAGCTGGCCGACTGCAACAGCGTCGCGGTCGCCAAGGCGGGCGCCAGCTCCAAGCTCGCGAAGCAATAAGCCTCGCCATCCATCTCCCAGCAGCTCTGTTGTCGAGCTCTGTCCCTAAAGGGCGCCGGCCACCCCGGCGCCCTCTTTTTTTGGCCTCCGACGGCCCTCTTCCTACCCTCTCCCTCTCGGCTTCGCCGGGGGAGAGGAGGCGCACAGCGTCGACATCACACTCCTCTCCCCCGCGTAGAGGGAGGGAGAGGGTAGGGAGAGGGCGCCGGAGGGCGCGGAGAGGCCCATAACTCTCCAACCCCGTGACTATTCCTCGCGCCCTAGGGGTTCCCCTTGTGTTGCGGCGCCAGATATCGCGTGCTATCAGGCGCGCGGCTTTGGGACAGGGGTCTACAGGACCTTTCGGACCGATGTGCTTTTTCCAAGCGCTTTCAAGCCTTTAGGGCTGCAGCGGAGTTCCCCGCCGCGGCTTTCGTACACGCACCGGGCGGACCTATAAGTGGCGGACGACTCCAAGCTATCGAATGTGGGCTCCAGGTACGCGCAAGCCCTGTTCGATCTCGCGAGCGAACAGAAGCAAATCGCGGCCGTCGAAGCCGATCTGAAATCCCTGAAAAAGGCCCTGGCCGAGAGCAAGGACCTGCGCGTCCTGGTCGGCTCGCCGGCCTTCGGCGCCGGCGACAAGGCGAAGGGCCTGGCCGCGGTCGCCGCCAAGGCGAAATTCACCGCGACGACCAAGAAGTTCCTGGGCCTGCTGGCCGCCAATGGCCGCGCCGCTGCGCTGCCCGCGGTGATCACCGGTTTCGAGGCGCTCTCGGCCAAGGCGCGCGGCGCCGTCTCCGCCCAGGTCACGACCGCCATCCCGCTGAGCGCCGCCCAGTCCAAGGGCGTGGCCGCGGCGCTGCGCCAGGCGCTCGGCAAAGACCCTGAAATCGAGACCCGCGTCGACCCCGCCATCCTCGGCGGGATCAAGGTGCGGGTCGGCTCCCGTCTGTTCGATGCTTCGCTCAAGTCGAAGCTCGATTCCCTCAAGTTCGCCCTCAAGAGAGCGTAAGATCCATGGATATCCGCGCCGCCGAAATTTCGGCCATCCTCAAGTCGCAGATCGCCAACTTCGGCGAGGAAGCTGACGTCTCCGACGTCGGCTCGGTCCTCTCCGTCGGCGACGGCATCGCCCGCGTGTTCGGCCTCGACAACGTCCAGGCCGGCGAGATGGTCGAGTTCCCCAAGGCCGGGGTGAAGGGCATGGCCCTGAACCTCGAACGCGACAACGTCGGCGTCGTGATCTTCGGCCAGGACCAGACGATCTCGGAAGGCGACGAAGTCCGTCGTCTCGGCGAGATCGTGGACGTGCCGGTCGGCCGCGGCCTGCTGGGCCGGGTCGTAAACCCGCTGGGCGAGCCGATCGACGGCAAGGGCCCGCTGGAGAACGTGGCCGAGCGCCGCCGCGTGGACGTGAAGGCTCCGGGCATCATCCCGCGCAAGTCGGTGCACGAGCCGGTGCAGACGGGCCTCAAGGCCATCGACACCCTGATCCCGATCGGCCGCGGCCAGCGCGAACTGATCATCGGCGACCGCCAGACCGGCAAGACCGCCGTGGCGATCGACACCATCCTGAACCAGAAGCAGATCAACGCAGGCACGGATGAGAGCGCCAAGCTCTATTGCATCTACGTCGCCATCGGCCAGAAGCGCTCGACCGTCGCCCAGTTCGTGAAGGTGCTTGAAGAACAGGGCGCGCTGGAATATTCCATCATCGTCGCCGCGACCGCTTCCGATCCGGCGCCGATGCAGTTCCTGGCGCCGTTCTCTTCCAGCACCTTGACGAACTGCGCCACGGTCGAGCGCTTCTGGCCG
>JBOHKZ010000232.1:0-2760 GCA_050729355.1 Phenylobacterium sp.
GGCGCGAGGGTCGGGCTCTCGGCGAGCGCCGACTTGCCGAGCAGGCGGCCGTCGCAGGTCTGGAAGGCCATGATGTCCATCAGGCCCTGGGCCTTGGCGGCCTGGGCGCCTTTCACGGCGGAGACCAGAAGGGTGTCGGAGAGGGTGCGCCGGTCGATCACCTTGCCGGCCCGGACGAGGTCGATGTCGAGGGCCGCAATCTCGACGGGATCGTCGCCGGTGTTCAGTACGGCGAAGTTCTGCAGGTTGAGGCTCTGGACGCCGCGCAGGCTGTCCAGCGGATAGGTCCTGGCGACGGCGGCGGGGCAGAAGCGCACCTCGGCCGAGGGCGCGGCGGCGGCCGCCGCCGGGACGAGCGCCGCGACAAGAGCGATGAGGCTCAGTTTCATCCGCGTTCCCTCCAGCGTCGGCCAGAACCCTAGGCGCGTCCGGAGGCGCGAGACAGTGAAGGTTTGGTCAGACGCTTGCGCCCGGCTCGCGAGGCTGTAGGTGTGCCCCCATGAGCGTCGTCACCGATATCGAAGTCTACCAGAAGCTCTGCGCCGTGGCCGACGACCTGGACGCCATGGCGGCGCAAGGCGCGAGCCTGATCGGTGATGCGGCGCTGACCACGGCCGCGCGCACTGTGCGCGGCATGGCCAACGCGGTGTACGAACAGATCATGTCGGACGCCGGCCCAATGGACAGCTAGGCGCGCGACTCTGGCCTATCCCCGGCGCCCGTCAGCCTAGTGCAGCATCCCGGCGGCAGGGCGGACCACCTCAGCGGCCATGGCTTCCTCGCCGCTCGCAAAATGCGGCACGGTGATCTCCAGCGAGGAGCCCTGTCCGTCGGCGCGTAGCGCGATGGCGGCGCCGAGCTGCTCGACCATGGCGCGCAGCAGATAGCTCGAGGACAGCGTGGCCTGCGAGGCTCCGGTCTTCTCGTCCAGTTCGGAAATCAGGATGCGGGTCTCGGACGGCGCGCCCACCATGCGGATCCGCAGCAGGCCGCAGTCGCGGCGTGAGAGCAGGGCCGCGACGCATTCGGCCAGGGCCATGCCAAGCGAGGTCGCCTCCTCAGGCGGCAGCCAGATGTGGGCGGGCTCGATCTGAACCCGCTCGGTGTCGTCGCCGCGCGCGTGGCAGACCGAGCGCATCAGACCGCGGGCGAAGGCGTCGAAGTCCACCGGCGCCTCGCTGTGGCCGGCCAGCTCGCGGTGCACGCGGGCCATTAGCACGGAGCGTTCCGAGGCCTTCTGCAGGCCGCGCATGACGTCCGGCTCCGGCTCGCCCTTGGCCTGCAGGGTCAGCACGCCGGCCACCAGGCGCAGGTGATGGCTGATCCGTTCGTTGAGCTCGCGGAAGAGGTCGGCGTGGCTGTCGGCCACCGCCTCGGCGCGCCCCTGGCTGGCGGCCAGTTCGGCCAGAGCGCGGGTCAGGGCGGTGATCAGGTAGATGGCCACCGAGGCGTTCAGGAAGAAGAAGAACAGCGTAGTCAGGGTCTGCGGCGCAGCCTTCCAGGCGAACTGGGGCGTGGCGAAGGCGAAGAAGCCCACCAGCCCGGAGAGCAGCATGGCGAAGGCGGCGGGCCTGCGTCCCAGAAGGTAGGCCGCCATCACCACGCCCGGATAGAACAGCGAATAGGTCTGTCCGTGCTGGAACACCGGCTGAGTGACGAGGCGCACCGCGAAGGCGGCCGTGACCCACAGCGTGGCCCAGACATAGGACGAAGCTTCGCGGCCGAGGCCGGGAATAGGTCCGGGCTGACGGAATAGCTGGGACATAGCGCAACCCCCAAGACTTGCGGCGACGAACCCTACGTTGGGCATGCCGTCCGCTACGTCAATGCGACCGGTAGCAGCGGCTGATGCGCGAGATGTTTCACTATGCGCAAAAATGGCTCCGATGAGGCATCGCTTTTCACCCGCGGTGGAACGGCAGAGAATGGGCGGCGCAGTGAGCCGGTTCGGACCACACATGGCCAAGGTGACACATAAGCGCCGAAGTCGCGGGCGAGCGTCCTTCCGGGGGAGGGTGTAGGAAAGTCCGTCATGGCGTCAGACGACCAAACCAATCCATATGCGCGGCCGAGCCACTGGCCGAGCCTGCCGCATGGAACGATGCGGCTGGGTCCGCTGCCGAAGGCCGCGACCCCGGAGCCGAAACCCGCGCCTGAACCCGTGGCGGCCGAGCCCGTCGCGCGCGAGCCCGTGACGTTCGAGCCGGAGGCGGTCGAACCCGCCGCGCCGCCCACGCCTGCCCCTGCGCCTGGCCCCTACGCCTTCTTCGGGCCCACCTCGCGATCCACCCACCCTCCGACCTCGCCGGCCGAGGCGCTGCGGCGCAGGCCCGAGGCGCCGCCGGAGCTAACGCCGCCAGCCCCGCCGGAGCCGGAGATCCGGGCTGAAGTGGAGGCGGCGCCCGCCGACATCGGCGACTTGGGCGACCTCGACCTGGCGATCCCGACGCCGGCCGCCGAGGCGCTGGTGGTTCCGATCGCAGCCAAGCGGGCGAAGGCGCGAAAGTCGTCGCCGCTGATCCCGATCCTGGCCGCCTCGGCGGTCGGCGTCGTAGGCCTGGGCGTCCTGATGCTGCTGATGAACGCCGGTGAGCACGCCGCCACGCCGCCCGCCTCTGCCCTGCCGCCAGCCGCACCGACCGCAGCGCCCGCGGCGGAGGCGCCGCTCGCCCCTGTGGAAGCCGCCCCTGCCGCCCTGCCCCCAGCAGCTGAGACCGCGGCTCCGGCGCCGCCGGCTGCGCCGGCCGTGAAGCCTGCGCC
>JBOHKZ010000233.1:0-9900 GCA_050729355.1 Phenylobacterium sp.
ATGGCCAAAGAGAAATTCAACCGCAACAAGCCGCACCTGAACATCGGCACGATCGGTCACGTTGACCACGGCAAGACGACGCTGACGGCGGCGATCACGATGGTTCTGGCGAAGGCCAGCGGCGGCAAGGCGATGAGCTATGCCGACATCGACGCGGCGCCGGAAGAGAAGGCGCGCGGGATCACGATCAACACCGCGCACGTGGAATATGAGACGGCGAACCGTCACTACGCCCACGTCGACTGCCCCGGCCACGCCGACTACGTGAAGAACATGATCACGGGTGCGGCGCAGATGGACGGCGCGATCCTGGTGGTGGCGGCCTCCGACGGCCCGATGCCGCAGACCCGCGAGCACATCCTTCTGGCCCGTCAGTCCGGCGTGCCGGCGCTGGTGGTCTACCTGAACAAGGTCGACCAGGTGGACGACGCCGAACTGCTCGAGCTGGTCGAGATGGAAGTGCGCGAGCTTCTGACCGGCTACGAGTACCCGGGCGACGACATTCCGATCGTCAAGGGCTCGGCGCTCGCCGCGGTCGAAGGCCGTGACGCCACGATCGGCGAAGACTCGATCATGGAGCTGATGACGGCGGTGGACGTCTACATTCCGCAGCCGGAACGGGCGATCGACAAGCCGTTCATGATGGGCGTGGAAGACGTGTTCTCGATCTCGGGCCGCGGCACGGTGGTCACGGGCCGTATCGACCAGGGCGTGGTGAAGGTCGGCGAGGAAGTGGAGATCGTCGGTCTTCGCGACACGCAGAAGACCATCTGCACGGGCGTCGAGATGTTCCGCAAGCTGCTCGACCAGGGGCAAGCCGGCGACAACGTCGGCGTGCTGCTGCGCGGCACCAAGCGTGAAGACGTCGAGCGCGGCCAGGTGCTCTGCAAGCCGGGCTCGATCACCCCGCACACCAGCTTCCAGGCCGAGGCCTACATCCTGACGAAGGAAGAGGGCGGCCGCCACACGCCGTTCTTCACCAACTATCGTCCGCAGTTCTACTTCCGGACCACGGACGTGACCGGGATCATCAAGCTGAAGGAAGGCGTGGAGATGATCATGCCCGGCGACAACGCCGAGCTGGACATCGAGCTGATCACGCCGATCGCCATGGACACCGGCCTGCGCTTCACGATCCGCGAAGGCGGCCGCACGGTCGGCGCCGGCGTGGTCTCCAAGATCGTCAAGTAAGGCTCACGCCGCACAAGACCAGACCAAGGCCGTCGGGGCGACCCGGCGGCCTTTTTCTTTGCCTTCAGATCGAGAGTTTCGGGTCGCCTTCGAGCACTCTCTGCTCCAGCCTTGGCCGCTCGCCGGCTTTCCAGAGCGGGGCGCGGTGGGTGACGCGGTAGGCGAGGGGGCCGCCGTCCGGCGTGGCGCTGCGCTCCAACGGGCGCGGGATCGCCACGAACTCGGTCTCGATGGCCGTGCTCGAGGCCCGCACCATGGCGTAGCCATGGCCGCCCATGTCCACGAAGGAAACGTGCGGCGAGAGGTCGGGATTGGAAAGCGCCCGGGCCTTCGCGATGTCGCCGCTCCTAGCGTACTCCAGGCACGAGCGGACCCCGTGCTTCAGCAGCATGTTGATGGTGGGTTCGGGCGGTCCGTTCGGGCGGTCGGCCAGATAGAGCGCCCGCAGCGGGGCGTCCTTCCTGATGTTGTAACCCGCCGACTCCGCCAGGCCCGGCGCCGAGATCGAGCCGGTGATGAACGCGACGCCCACCGGTTCGAAGGTCTTGGGCGGCAGGGCCTTGGCCGCATATCCCGCCCAGAAGCTGTGCCGGTCGCCGGAGACGATGGCGAACCCCTCGATCTTCTGGTCGCGGACGAAGTCATAGACCTCGGCGCGCTCGGTGGGCGTGCCGCTCCAGTCGCCGCCGCCGCCATCGCCGTAACCCGCGCCAGGCCAGGGCTTGTTGCCAAGGCCCGCCGGCAGGTTCTGCGGATCGGCCCGTAATTCGAGCGTGCCGTTGGTGGCGCCCCAGATCTTCCAGGTCGCCTTGGAGGCCTTCAGCGTGTCGAGGAACCAGGCCTTCTGCGTCGCGCCAAGCATGGTGACTGGCGCGCTGTCCTTGCGGAAGTTGGCGATCTGCTTGTCGCCGAAGGCGATCGTCGCCGGCGGTTTGCCGCCTGCGTAAGCGCGGCCCGCGTCGAGGATTTCGGTGACCTCCTGCGGTGCGAGGAACGGGAAATCCGGAACGTTGAACGCCTGGGCCTGAGGCGTGTCTGTCGGGTCCTCGGAGCGGTAGCTGTGCTGGTCGGTGAGGATGATCTCCACGTTCTTGCCGAACCGCAGCGCCCGATAACCGGTGAGGCTTTCGATGGCGGCCAGGTTGTTGGGCTCCTGACCCAGGCCCTGGTCGTCATAGGCGCTGATCGGCGCGTCGATGACCTTCGGCGCGGCGAACCGCTCCAGTGAGCCGCCTGCGTGTTTGACACGCGCCGGCTGGAACTCGAACCAGGCCTGGTTGGCCGCCACCTTCTTGGTCTGGCCCCAGAAGGTGTCGGCGCCGAACTTCTGGACGCCCTGGAAGCCGCGCCAGGAGAATTCGTGGTTGTCCCACATGTTGACGAACGGCCAGCGGGCGCGGGCGTCCTGCAGGTCGGGATCGTGCAGGTAGGCGCGGTAGACGGCCCGATAGTCGTCGAGCGTGGTCGGGATGTGGAAGTCCTGGATCTTCTGGCCGTGTTCGTAGCGGACGATGTCGCGCAGCCGGCGGTCGTACATGCCCTTGGGCCGGTCCTCCGGGTACCAGACGATCTCGTAGATGAAGTCGCCAAGGTGCAGCACGAAGTCGAGCCGCTGGTCGGCCGGCGCCTGCTCGTCTTCGAAGATCATCCGGCGATAGGCGTTCATCGCGCCCTGGTTGGCGTTCTGGCAGCTCACGAAAGTGAAGCGCACGGTGCGCGGGTCGCTGAGGGCAGGGGCGGTGAGCGTGCGGCCGATCCGGCTGCCCAGCCCCTGAGCGTCGGTGAAGCGGTACCAGTAGACGCCGGCCGGCTTCAGCCCGCCCACCAGCACGCGCGCGGTCCAGTCGCTGTCGGCGGAAATCGCGGCCGGAGCCGAGGCCACCACGCGCTGGAACGCCTGGTCCTCGGCCACTTCGACGGTCAGCTTGGGCTTGGCGCCGTCCGGGCCCGGCGGCCGGCGGGTCCAGAGGATGACGCTGTCGGATTGTGGATCGCCGGACGCCACGCCCTCGGGAAAGAGGTCGCGCCGCTCGCTCCACCTCAGCCTGGAGGGTGCAGCGGTGCTGCCGCCCCATGCGGCCGAAGCGCCCAGGGCGACGGCGAGACTGAGGAATCGGCGGCGGCTGAGGGCGGTCATCGGGCGCTCCGGCGGCGAATTGCGGTGAAGCTATCCCGAGCGGCGGCCAGCGCGAAAGCAGAACCCGATGGTTCCCCCAACTCACTCGTCATCCTCCGGTCGCGCGAAGACGCGATCGGGGGGACCCAAGCGGCCTCGCGATGTCTGCCACTCAGCTTGGGTCCCCCGGATCAGCCTTCAGCTGTCCGGAGGATGACGAAAGTCGGGGTAGGCGCTCACCGATCTTCGCTCCGCGCCTGGTTTGGCGCGGGCGCGCCCGGCGTCGGCGCGCCGGTGGCGGGATCGGTCGCCGTCTTCGGCGTGCGGCTCGAACCGTGCGACCCCGCGGGCTCGGTCGCGGGGCGGGGCGGCGAGCCCGGCTTCTGATCGTCGTCGCGGTTGTAGCGCTTGTCTGTGTCGCGGCTGGGCATGAGCTGGCTCCGGTGGCGGATTTCGCCTCGCGGAACGGCCGGGGCGCGGCATTCGATCCGCCTTGCCCGCAACGGGCGCCCCTGCTAAACGACCCGGCTCCGGCGACGACCCTTCGCGTTGGAAGGCGCCCGCCTTCCGGCGCGTCGTTTCATTGGCGGGGGCGCGACTTAGGAGTGTAGCTCAGCTGGTAGAGCATCGGTCTCCAAAACCGAGGGCCGGGGGTTCGAGTCCCTCCACTCCTGCCACTTCCTATATAAGTTGCGTGAACAACCGGGGCGCGGCGTCCGCAGCCCCTTAAATGTGAGTTAGACTAAAGCCCTATGGCCAGGAAACCGGGTTCCACCCCGCAAGCGATGAAGAACCGGGCGGCGAAGACCGCCGCGGTCATGGCGCCGGCGTCCGCGCTCGCTCAAGCCGCGCCGAAGAAGAAGACCAGCCTCGCGCAATTCGCCCGCGAAGTCCGCGCCGAGGCTCGCAAGATCACCTGGACGAGCCGCCGCGAGACCTGGATCACCTCGGTGATGGTCGCGATCATGGTGGTGCTCGCCGCAATCTATTTCTCTCTGGTGGATGGCATCCTGCACTTCGCCATCACCCAAGTTCTCAAGCTGGCCGCCGGGGGCCAATAGCAATGTCCGAAGCCGCAACCGCCGCCCCGTCCAACCCGCGCCACAAGTGGTACATCGTCCACGCCTACTCGAACTTCGAGAAGAAGGTGGCCGAATCGATCCGTGAGCAGGCCAAGACCCAGGGGCTCGACGAGAACTTCTCCGACATCCTGGTGCCGACCGAGGACGTCGTCGAGATCCGCCGCGGCCGCAAGGTCAACGCCGAGCGCAAGTTCTTCCCGGGCTACGTCCTGGTGAAGATGGAGCTCACCGACGAGGCCTATCACCTCATCAAGAACACCCCGAAGGTGACCGGCTTCCTGGGCTCCGGCTCCAAGCCGATGCCGGTTTCCGAAAAGGAAGTCGCCCGCATCATCGGCGCCATCGAAGAAGGCGTCGAGCGGCCCAAGCCCACCATCCAGTTCGAGATCGGCGAGACCGTGCGGGTCACCGACGGCCCGTTCGCCAGCTTCAACGGCTCGGTGGAACAGGTCGACGAGGAACGCGCCCGCCTGCGGGTCACCGTCTCCATCTTCGGCCGCGCCACGCCGGTCGAGCTCGAATACAGCCAGGTCGAAAAGACGACCTAGTCCTCGCCGAGCCAGTTGGATCACGAAGACCACAAAGGTCACGAAGACCACAAAGCGCCCATCCCGCTTGCGGTAGAGGCGGTGGCGCGGCAAGTGGTCGACGCCGCGCTAAAGGTTCATCGAGTTCTCGGGCCGGGCCTTCTTGAATCGACTTACGAGCACTGTCTCGCACACGAGTTGGGCCTTCGCGGCGTGCCCGTTCGCCGTCAGGTGGGATTGCCAATCGAGTTTGAGGGCCTCCGCCTGGATGCCGGCTACCGCTTGGACATGATTGTCGGCGATGCCGTGGTCGTCGAGGTGAAGGCTGTCGAGGCGCTCTCGCGCCTCCATGAGGCGCAACTCCTCACCTATCTCAGGCTCTCAGGCTTTAGACTGGGCCTCCTGATGAACTTCAACGCCGTGCAACTGCGACAAGGGCTTCGCCGGTTCGTCCGCTAGCTTCGTGTTCTTCGTGGTCTTTGTGACCTTCGTGTTCCAACCATGCGGTTGTTTCCGGCGGGCAGGGCTGCTAAGAGCGCCGGCTTCGCGGTTCGCCGTGAATTCAAACCCGTGGGAGGGGTCTGCCCGCACCACGGCCACATAGGCGGCTTTGACTAGCCGCCGCATTGGAGACAGGCATGGCCAAGAAGATCTTGGGCTACATCAAGCTGCAGGTGCCCGCGGGCTCCGCGACGCCTTCGCCGCCCATCGGGCCGGCGCTCGGTCAGCGCGGCGTCAACATCATGGGCTTCTGCAAGGAGTTCAACGCCCGCACCGAAAAGGAACAGAAGGGAACGCCGCTCCCGACCGTGATCACGGTCTATCAGGACAAGAGCTTCACCTTCGTCACCAAGACCCCGCCGGCGACCTTCTACATCAAGCAGGCCATCGGCCTGAAGTCGGGCTCGCAGAAGCCCGGCCGCGACACCGCCGGCAAGATCACCCGCACCCAGCTGCGCGAGATCGCCGCCAAGAAGATGAAGGACCTCAACGCCAACGACGTCGAGGCCGCCGCCAAGATCATCGAGGGCTCCGCCCGCTCGATGGGTCTTTCGATCGTGGAGGCCTAGGACCATGGCTAAGCAACCCAAGCGCATCCAGGCCTGGACCGGCGACCGCACCGTCGCCCACCCCGTCTCCGAAGCCGTCAAGCTGGTGAAGGCCAACGCGACCGCCAAGTTCGACGAGAGCGTCGAGATCGCCGTCAACCTGGGCGTCGACCCGCGTCACGCCGACCAGCAGGTCCGCGGCGTCGTGAACCTGCCGTCCGGCACCGGCCGTGATGTCCGCGTCGCGGTCATCGCCAAGGACGCCAAGGCCGCCGAAGCCACCGCCGCCGGAGCCGACATCGTCGGCGCCGAGGAGCTGGTCGAGCGCATCCAGGGCGGGTTCATGGACTTCGACCGCGTCATCGCCACCCCCGACATGATGGCCCTGGTCGGCCGTCTGGGTAAGGTGCTGGGCCCCCGCGGCCTGATGCCGAACCCGCGCGTCGGCACGGTCACGCCCAACGTGGCGCAGGCCGTGAAGGACGCCAAGGGCGGCGCCATCGAGTTCCGCACCGAGAAGACCGGCATCATCCACGCCGGCATCGGCAAGGCCTCCTTCACCGAGGAAGCCCTGCTGGCCAACGTGAACGCCCTGGTCGACGCGCTGAACAAGGCCAAGCCGACGGGCGCCAAGGGCACCTACATCAAGAAGGTCAGCCTCTCGTCCACGATGGGCCCGGGCTTCAAGGTGGATTCGAGCTCGTTCAGCGCCGCCTAAGCGCGCCGACACGTTCGACGAAAATCGAGGGAGCCGCGGCGACGCGGCTCCCTTTTTCGTGCCCCGACCGTCAGAGACCGAGGACCGCCTTGGCGATGATGTTGCGCTGGATCTCGTTGGTCCCGGCGTAGATCGAGCCGGCGCGGTCGTTGAGATACTTCGCCGCGACCGTCAGGCTGTGGTCGGGGCCGACGTAGCCCTGGTCGGTCGGCGGGCGGAATCCGGGGACCGGTCCGCCCGGCTGGGTCGCGTGGGGCTGGAAAGCGGCGCCATAGACGCCCGCGGCCTCGAGGGCGAGTTCGGTCAGGCGCTGGCTGAGCTCGGTGCCGACAGTCTTCATCATCGACGACTTCGCGCCCGGCGCATCGCCCTGGCTCAGGCTGGAGAGGATCTGCAGCTCGACAGCCTCCAGCGCCTCGATATCGATCGCGAGCGCGTTCAGCCGCGCCATGAAGCCGGACGTATCGGCGAGGCTCCCGCCGTCGCCGTCTGCCTCGCTGGACGCCATCGCAAGGATGCGGCCCAGGCGCGCCTTGAGGCCGGGCGTCGAGACCCCGCCGCCGCGCTCGAACTCCATCAGGTACTTGGCCACGGTCCAGCCTTCGCCGATGGGGCCGACGACATTGGCCTTCGGCACGCGCACGTCGGTGAAGAAGACGTCGTTCTGGATGTGCTCGCCCGACAGCATGATGATCGGGCTGACGCTGACGCCCGGTGTCGCCATGTCGATCAGCAGGAAGGTGATCCCCTGCTGGCGGATCGCTTCCTGCGACGTCCGGACCAGGCAGAAGATCCAGTTGGCGACGTTGGCGTGGGTCGTCCACAGTTTGTGGCCGTTGCAGATCAGGTCGTCGCCGTCTTCCACCGCGCTCATCTGCAGCGAGGCGAGGTCGGAGCCGGACCCCGGCTCGGAATAGCCCTGGCACCAGAGATGCTCGCCCGTGAGCATGCGAGGCAGGTAGTGGGCCTTCTGCTCGGGCGAGCCATGGCCGATCAGCACCGGTCCGCACATGCCGATCCCCATGGGCGAGAGGGGCGGGGCATCGGCGGCGGCGAATTCGCTGGCGAAGATGTAGCGCTGCGCCGCGGTCCAGCCACAGCCGCCGTATTCCACTGGCCAGGCCGGCGCCGCCCAGCCGCGGGCGTGCAGGATGGCTTGCCAGGCCATGCTCAGCTCATGCGGGGCGTAGACGCTGGTCATCCGCCGCACGTCCCGGCGCATCTCGGGGGTCAGCTCGGCGTCCAGGAACGCGCGGACCTCGTCGCGAAACGTCAGCTCGGCCTCATTCCAGCGGATGCTCATCCGGCCATCTCCCGTTGCGGTCCGGGGTAGGTTAGACAGATTGACGCGCGGGCAATCTCAAGAATTGGCGCGTCCAGAGGGAAGGCCATGCCAAACGTCGAACTCGAGCCCGCCGGGCCTGAACGGCGCGAAATGCTGGCGAACCTCATCCAGCTCTACACCCACGACTTTTCGGACTACTGGATCGGGCTGCCGCAGGGCGAGCTGGGCGAGGACGGGCGCTTCGAACCCTATCCGCTGGACAGCTACTGGGCCGAGCCGGATCGCGAAGCCATGCTTATCCGGGCCGACGGCAAGCTCGCGGGCTTCGCGCTGGTCAACACCTTCGCCCATTCCGGCCTGCCCACCGACTTCAGCATGGCCGAGTTCTTCGTCGCCCGGAAATACCGCCGCCTGGGCATAGGGCAGGCGGCCGCGGTGGACATCATCCGCGCCCGGCCCGGCCAGTGGGACATCGCCGTCACCCGCAAGAACGACCCGGCCAAGCCCTTCTGGCGCTGGGTCGCGGCGGCCACGGCGGTCGGAGAGGTCGAGGAGCGCGACCACAACGATGACCTCTGGAACGGCTTGATCCTGCGGTTCCGCTCGGCCTGACCGACGTCCGCATTGCCGCGATTTAACGAGCGCATCATACCTAGATATGCAAGGTATGTTGCATGGTGATCAAGCAGGTCGCGCCGGCCGACGATGAGACCGGAAAATGGGAAACCCAGTTACGCAAGGGTGGGCTCGGACTGGCGGTGCTGGCCACGCTCTGGCCCGGCCGCCTCTACGGCCTGGAGATCCTGCGGAAACTCGACGCCGACGCCGGCCTCTCGGTGCCGGAAGGCACGATCTACCCGCTGCTCAGCCGGCTGAAGGCTGAGGGGCTGGTGACGTCGGAGTGGGTGGAATCCGACGCCGGCCACCCGCGCAAATACTACGCCCTGACCGATCTTGGCCGCCGCCGCGTACGCGACATGGCGGCTGGCTGGCGGGCTTTCGCAAACGGGCTGGAGCGGCTGCTCGCCCCCCTCGATGGAGACGACCGATGAGCCAAGAGCAGGGCCAGGCCCATCTCGACACCTACCTCGCCCAGGTACATCGCCATCTGCACGGCCTGTCCGACGCCGAGGCCCGCGAGACCCTGGCGGAACTGCGGGCGCATGTGCTTGACCGCACCGACGGCAAGCTGTCGCCCGCCGCGGTGGAAGCCGCGATCGCGGCCCTGGGCGCGCCGCGCGACGTCGCCAGGCTCAACGTCACCGAGCGGGTGGCCAATGCGGTGGAGACCAACCGATCGCCGCTGAGCGTCCTGCGCGCCACGGGCCGGCTTGCCCGCCTCAGCCTGCAGGGCTGCGTGGTCTTCCTGGTGTCACTCAGCGGCTACGCCTTGGCGGCCGGCTTCTTCGTGACCGCGCTGGTGAAGCCCTTCGCCCCCACCCGCGCGGGTCTTTGGATCCTGCCGGCTGAGGATCTGTCGTTCTCGCTGGGCGTGGTCGACCATTCACCGCTGGCCCGGGAAGTCCTGGGCTGGTGGATCATCCCCATCGGCCTTGCGCTGGGCGTCGGCTTGGCCTGGCTCACCTGGCGTTTCGGAGTCTTCAGCGTTCGCGGCATGGCGCGCGGCGTGAAGCGGCCTGCGGCGTGACCACCGGCTGGCGCGCGCGGCTGGCCACCAGCCGCTGGCTGATCGCGGTGGAGCTTGGCCTCGTCGCGGTGGTCTTCGTCGCCGACGCCAACCATCTGGTCGTCTTTTCGAAGACGCCCTACCTCCTGGCGCTGGCCTGGGTGTCGCTCGCCCTTCGCGGCGTCCGCTGGCGTGACCTGGGCATTTCAGCGGGGCCGGCCTGGCGTCGTTGGTTGCTCGTCGGCCTCGTCGCCGGCGTCGCGATGGAGGGGCTGGAGCTCTTCGTCACTCAGCCTGTGTTGACC
>JBOHKZ010000234.1:0-4192 GCA_050729355.1 Phenylobacterium sp.
CGGGCCTCCGAGCCGAGGCTGCCGATGTGGACATAGGGCAGGCCATAGAGCCCTTCGGGCGCGCGGTAGCCGCGGTCCTCGCCGAGGTAGACCGTCAGGTCCTTTTCGCCGAGCGCCGCGCCGACCGCCTCGGCCCGCGCGCGCCAGAGCGTGGTCAAGAGGTCGACGTCGAGCGCCACGTCCGGAAGCTCGCCGAACAGGTCGGCTTCCAGGCGTCCGCCCGCCTCGACGTAGGCGTCGACGCCCACCAGCGCGAACCGCGGGTCTTCGGCCGTCACCCGCCCGCCCTGCACCACGCTCTGCAGCTGGTAGTCGTGGAAGTAGCCGTCGAAGGCGGTCTGGGCGAGGTCGGCCTGCCGCTGGCGGTCCTTGACCCTTGCGAAGAGCCGCACCTGGGTGAGGCTGACAAGGTCCTTGCGGAAGGCCTGCAACACCAGCGGATGCACGTGAGCCAGGGCCTCGAGCCGCTTGATCTCGAGCTCGTCGTAGCCCAGCGCCGCCGAGATGCCTTCGGTCGTCATCCGGGCCTTCCGCAGCTTGCCGATCGCCACGATGACGTCGGCCAGATGCACCGGCGCATGCTCCGAATTGGTGAGGACGGCGGCGGCCGCCTGGGCGGCCTTGTCGCCGGCCAGCAGGCAGTCGACCTCGTCGTCGAGGGTGATCTCGCCGCGCTCGACCCGCAGCAGCTGCGCGTAGCGGCGGCGCCGGCCGTCGAGGACCATGTAGGGATCCTCGCCCTTGCGGCCCTTGCGGACGATCGGCGGGTAGATCAGGCCGGCCGCCCGGATGGTGTCGGCCAGGCGCGGCACGCCGTCGTCGGCCGGTTCGGCGAAGCGCAGGTTCTCGGGCGCCAGGCCCAGGTCCCCGAGCCGGACGCGGATGCGGCGGTCGGTTTGATTGGTCATGGTCATGGTCATGATCTTGGCTCCGAGCCGTCGGTCCGGACCTCCCGGCCACCCGGCTCGCCCCACCCCGCCCTTCCTCCCGCCTCCGGCCGCGCCTGCGCCGCCTCGTTCCAGTCCCCGAACGGCGCCGGCGGCCATCGCACCGCCACCTGGAGGCCCACCGCCGCCAGCCGCTGGGCGAGCCGCCGCGCCGAGCGTTCGCCGTCCGGGCCCCGGTCCGCGGCGATCAGCACCCGCCGGACCTGCGGCGGAGCGAGCCAGCGGCGCAGGTTGGAGGTGGACAGCAGCGCCCAGGCGGGCAGCCCGAAGCGCTCCGACGCCGAGAGCGCCGAGAACACCCCTTCCGCCACCAGCAGGGTCGCGGCGGGCGCGTCCAGCCGCACCGCGCTGCCGGCGGGCAAGACGCCGACGGTCTTCCGCGCGAGGCCCAGCCGCGCCCGATCTCCACCTGCCGCCAGATAGGTGATCTCCACCGCGCAGACATCGCCCGCGACATCCCGCACCGCCGCCAGCAAGGCGGGGCGATAGGGCCCTCGGTCGTCGTAAACGGCGGCCGGGACGGCACTGTGGTTGCGCAGGTCGGGGGACAGGGCGCGACCGATCCCCCGCCGCCGGGCGTGCCGCCCCGCGAGTGTCCCGTCGATCGGTCCGGCCTGCGCCCAGAGCGCCGCCGCCGCCGCCCGACGTGCCGCCCCGCTGCGCACCAGCGGCGATCGCCCCGACGCGCCGGACCCTCCGACCAGGCGGCCCGCGTCGTCGACCAGACCCCGGCCGCGCAGATCGTCCATCACCGCCCGCCAGTCCGCACCCCCGAACCCATGGGCGACGACCCGGTCGCCATCCAGGAGCAGCGACACCGATCGGTCGGCGGGACTGTGGCCGGGCGCCGGCACATTGGCGCGGCGGCCGCCGGCGTAGAGGTCGCCGCCGAGTTCGCGGACAATGCGGGCGAGGGTCACGGCCTCACAACAGACCGAACTGGCGGAAGCTGACGATGTCCTCGCCGGCCACCAGAAGGTGGTCGTGCAGGGCGATCCGCAGGGTCCGCCCGGCGGTGATGACCTGCCGCGCCAGGTCGACGTCCGCCGCCGAAGGCTGGGGGTCGGCGCTGGCGCTGTTGCGCACCAGGACGACGCCGGCCGCATTCCGCTCCAGAGCCCGCCGCAGGATTTCACGGGGGTAGGCGGGCGCGTGATCCACAGTCCCGTGACCCATGATCTCGTCGGAAATCAGCCGATGTCGGCGGTCCAGAAAGAGCGCGCGAAATTGCTCCCGCGCTTCGGCCGCAAGCACGGTCCGCAGGTAGGCGCTGACCGATGATCGGCTTCCCAGGATCGGCCGCTGCCGGAGCGGCGCCTCCAGAGCCCGCCGCTGCAGGTCGTGCAGCAGCCTGATCTGCAGGGCGAGCGCCGGCGGCGCTTCGCGCTGCAGGTCGACCGACGAGGCGCCCAACAGTTCCGGCAGCGACCCGAACCGCTCGAGCAGGCGCTCGGCCCAGCCGGGCGCGGCGCGTCCGGCGCCCCGCCGCAGCAGCAGCGCCAGGCACTCGACGGTCGCAAGGGACTCCGGACCGGACGTGAAAGCGCGCTCTCGCAGGTCCTCCAGGTCGATTGCCGGGGGTGAGGATCGGGTCTCGGCGCCCATGGCGCCCTCCAGGGTTTCCGACCCCAGGTTTCGGGGCCGACCTGCCTGTCCCTTCCTCCCCCTCCCGGGTGTCGCCGATCCTCCCGGGTCAATGGGATCGACCCAGATTCGCCCTCGGCCTTCGTCAAGGGCGAAGCCCGCTTGATCTGACGCAAGCCGGCCGTCGCGGCGATGTGGCATCGTGCAGGCCGCCCCTGAACCTCACCCTCGGCGGCGCGGCGATCCCGAAAGCGCGCCGCACTCAGAGAGCGGCCCGCGAGCGGCCCTTGGACGAAATCCATATCGATCCCTTATGCCGATGAGCGGTAGACTCGGCGGGTCATCGAGAGGCGAGGAGGCTCGATCGCCATGTCAGACCTGATCGCTCAGGCGGGAGCGCCGCTCGCGTCCAGCCAACGTCGGCTCTCGGCGCAGGGATTGCCCCTGGCCGGCCAGTATGTGGTGTCCTTGTTGATGGTGGGCGCCGCGACCCTGCTGGCGTTCGTGGTCGAGAACCTCATTGCGGCGCCCAACCTCACGCTCATATTCGTCGTGCCTGTCGTGGTCGCCGCGACGGTGTTCGGCTGGGGGCCCTCGCTGATGGCGGTCGTGGCCGGCGTGCTCGCCTTCGACTTCTTCTTCACCGTCCCCTACCTCTCGTTCCGGATCGCCAGCGCCTCGGACATCTGGGCGGCGGCCCTTCTGCTGATGATCGCCGCGATCGTGACCACCGTGGCGGCGGAATCGCGCCGCCGCGCGGTCGAGGCGAGCCGCGCCGTGGATCGGGCCGAAGCCCTGCAGGCGCTGGCCCGCATCGTCCTCGAGATGCGGCCGAGGGCGGAAATCCTGCAAGCCGCCGCTGCCGCGCTGCGCCAGATCTTCCGCGCGCCGGCGGTGATCTTCCTGCAGGAGGGCGGTGCGTTTCGTCGGGCGGCCAGCGCCGGGCGCCCCGAGATTACCTCCGCCGATGAAGAGGCGGCGCGCGGCGCCCTGGTGGACCGGCTGCACATGCGCGCCGAGACCTATCCTTACGACCAGGCTCAATTCGAGTTCTGGCCCGTCGCATCCCCATCGGGCTGCGACTGCGTGATCGGCGTGGATTTCACGCGCGGCGAGCGCGAACGGCTGGAGAAACCGGAGCGGTTTGTCGACGTGGTGGCCGCCTACCTCGCCGTCGCGCTGCGCGCCGGATCTGGTCGGGACAACGTGTCCCCGCAAGGCGGATCGCGTCGTCGGCCCTGAGCCCACTTCAGCGGCGCGCCGCTTCGCGCTCCGCCCGTCCTCCCCCTCCCTGGGGCGTTGCGGGGCCCGCCCCGCTCGAAGGCGTCGGACGAGACGCTCGCCAGGCTCGGCCGTGAGGGGAAGGCTTTCCCATTTGCACCCTTCCGCGGCCGGACCCCGCAGGACGGACCCATAGACTTACGGGTTTCGGGAAGGCTTAGCATCGCGGCGGAATGCCCGCGCCCTAGTCTCGATCTTCCTGAGTGTTAACGTCGTAGATCACGCCGCCGCGGCCTTCCGCGCCCCCGCGAAGACCTCGCGAGCGGACGTCGTCCCAGCGACATGCTCCGTACCCTTGACACCAAGGTCCATCCAGCCGGCGTTGACGGCCTCGAACATGGCTTCGGCCGCGCCGGTCTGGCCCTTCGGGATGCCAAACT
>JBOHKZ010000235.1:0-2761 GCA_050729355.1 Phenylobacterium sp.
GCCCATGACGCAGGCGATCTGCGCCAGGCCCTCGGCGCTCATCCGCGCCTGGTTGAAGAAGATGCGGCCGAAGTGCTCGCGGTCCGGGAACACCTCGGACTGGTAGGGCAGGTTCGCCCCGCCCGAATCCACCAGATAGACGGAAGGCAGCTTGTTCTGGATGGCGATCTCCTGGGCGCGGAGATGCTTCTTCACCGTCAGCGGGAAATAGACGCCGCCCTTCACCGTCGCGTCGTTGGCGACGATCATCACCTCGCGGCCCGAGACGCGGCCGATGCCGGTGATCAGGCCCGCCCCCGGCGCCTCGTCGTCATAGACGCCGAAGGCGGTGAGCTGGCCCACTTCCAGGAACGGCGAGCCGGCGTCGAGCAGGCGCATCACCCGGTCTCGGGGCAGGAGCTTGCCGCGACCGGCGTGGCGCTTGCGGCTGTCCGCCGGACCGCCAAGGGCCACGGTCGCCGAGCGCTCGCGCAGTTGGTCGATCAGGGCCCGGTTCACCTTCGCGTTGGCGGCAAAGGCCTCGGATTTCGGATCGACGGCCGAAGGAAGTCTTCTCACGCCGCCACCCTACCCACGCTGTCATCCCGGACGGCCTGCAAGGCCGAGCCGGGACCCAGGGGAAGCCGTGCGCCGGCCCCTGGGTCCCGGCGCTTCGCTTCGCTTCGGCCGGGATGACAGACTGTTATTCGCACTTGGACCCCGTCTCGCTCAGGCCGTCTTTTCCAGCACAAGGTCAAGTTCTGCAATCATCGCCTCGCGCATGACGAACTTTTGCACCTTGCCGGTGACGGTGGTGGGAAAGGCTTCCACGAAACGGATATGCCGTGGAATCTTGTAGTGCGCGATCTGGCCCTGGCAGAAATCCCGCACCGCCTCGGCGGTCAGGCTCTCGCCAGGCTTCAGGATGATCCAGGCGCAGAGTTCCTCGCCGAACTTCTGATCGGGCACCCCGATCACCGAGACGTCGGCGATGGCCGGGTGACGGTACAGGTATTCCTCGATCTCGCGCGGATAGACGTTCTCGCCGCCGCGGATGACCATGTCCTTGATGCGGCCGACGATGTTGCCGTAGCCGTCGGCGTCGATGGTGGCGAGGTCGCCGGTGTGCATCCAGCCGTGCGGGTCGAGCGCTTCGGCGGTCCGTTCGGGGTCGTCCCAATAGCCGACCATCACCGAATAGCCGCGGGTGCAGAGCTCGCCGGTCGCGCCGCGGGGCACGATGCGGCCGGCCTCATCGACGACCTTCACCTCCAGATGCGGCTGGACGCGGCCGACCGTGGAGACGCGGTGTTCCAGGCTGTCCTCGACGCCCGACTGGAAGCTGACGGGCGAGGTCTCGGTCATGCCGTAGGCGATGGTCACCTGCGGCATGTGCATCTCGTCGATGACCCGCTTCATCACCTCGATGGGGCAGGGCGAGCCCGCCATGATCCCCGTGCGCAAGGTCGTCAGGTTGAACCGCGCGAACTCGGGATGGCCCAGCATGGCGATGAACATGGTCGGCACGCCGTAGAGCGCCTCGCAGCCCTCGGCTTCGATGGTCTCCAGCACCGCCAGCGGATCGAAGCCTTCGCTGGGATAGACCATGGTTGCCGCATGGGTGATGCAGCCCAGGTTGCCCATCACCATGCCGAAGCAGTGATAGAGCGGCACCGGTATGCAGAGCCGCTCGCCGGCCTGCAGCTTGATGGCCTCGGCGACGAAATAGCCGTTGTTGAGGATGTTGTGGTGCGACAGCGTCGCGCCCTTGGGGAAGCCCGTCGTGCCGCTGGTGAACTGGATGTTGATCGGGTCGTCGAACTGCAGGCCGGCCTCGATCTCGGCCAGGCGAGCCACATCGGCGGGCGTGCCGGCGGCGCACGCCTCGTTGAAGGTCAGGCAGCCGGCGTGCATCTCCTCGCCAAGCGTGATCACCAGCCGCAAGTGGGGCAGCCGCTCGGCGTGCAGGTCGCCGGCCCGGGCGGTGCTCAGCTCGGGCGCGAGCGTCCGCAGCATGGCCAGATAGGCGCTGGCCTTGTGGGCGATCGCCGTCACCAGCGCTTTGCAGCCCACCTTGTTGAGCGCGTACTCGGCCTCGCTGAACCTGTAGGCCGGGTTGATGTTGACCAGGATCAAGCCTGCCTTGGCGGTGGCGAACTGGGTTACCGCCCACTCCGCGCAGTTGGGCGCCCAGATGCCGATCCGGTCGCCGGGCTCCAGCCCAAGCGCCAGCAGGCCGGCGGCCAGGGCGTCGACGCGTTCCTTCAGCTCGGCATAGGTCCAGCGGATCTTCTGCTGCCGGGAGATCAGCGCCATGCGGTCCGGATGGGCGGCGGCCGTGGCGTCGAAGCAGGCGCCGATGGTCAGGCCCAGCAGCGGCTTGTCACTGACGCCGCTCACATAGCTCAACTCACTCATCCGGCGTCCTCCGGCGCTAGCTCTTGATCACAGATGACCACCTTTGACGGTCGATCTCCAGCTTTGCGCGTGGCACAGATGCGCCCGTGACCTACGGCGCCGACCAGACCTTTCCCGAAATCCGCGAGGCGGTGCGCAAGCTGTGCGCCCGGTTCCCCGGCCAGTACTGGCGCGCGCTGGATCGCGAGCGGGAATATCCGACCGAGTTCGTGACCGCGCTCACCGAGGCCGGCTTCCTCTCGGTTCTGATCCCGGAAGAGTACGGCGGCTCGGGCCTTGGGCTCTCGGCCGGGGCGGCGGTGCTGGAGGAGATCCATCGCTCCGGCGGCAACGGCGGCGCCTGCCACGCCCAGATGTACACCAT
>JBOHKZ010000236.1:0-2271 GCA_050729355.1 Phenylobacterium sp.
CCTCGGCGAGGACAGCAAACGGGTCGGCGAGCGCGGAGAAGGCCGACCGCTCGAAGCTCGCGACGCCGCCGCCCCGCCCGACGGGGTCGCCAAACGCCGAGTAGGCGACCAGGCAGGCGCCGCCGTCGACGCAGGCGGTCTGGGTGTAGCTGGAGACCGTGGTCTTGTAGGTCAGCGTCCGACTGGCGCCGGGGGCCAGCAGGTCGTTGATGTCGCCGAGCGCGACGACGATCGGCGTCGCATCCCAGGCGACCCCGAAGGCGGACACCCCGTCCAGCGGCGCGATCTCGGTGAAGCCCGCAAGCACCCCGGACGCCACCTCATAATCAGGCGTCAGCATCATCCCGGTCAGCGGGTCGTAGTCGAGGGTCATCGCGCCGGAGAGACTGTAGACCTCCTGGCCGTCGCTCAGGATCGAGAAGGTGAAACTGGCGCCGGCGTAGCGTGAATCCGCGCTGGACTGACTGGGCACCAGGCCGGCCAGCGTCGCGCCCGAAAGGCTCTGGCTGCAGCCGGAAACGTCGGCGGCGCAGCCGCTTCCAATGTCGGCGATGTACATGCCGAAACCCGCCGGCAGGATCGTCGACTGAAGCTGCGGCAGCACCGCAGACGATCCGTCGTTGGTGAAGGTGATGTCGATCGTGGTCGACGTCGTCGCCTGGCTGTAGAGCCCGCCGGAGACGTTGCCGTTCTTGAACTCGATGTGGTCGACCGCCAGCTCGGACACGGTGGCGAATGTGCCGTACGAACCGTGGCCGTCGGCGAAAGCCCCGCTCATGTTCGGCAAGGCGGTTATCGGGACCACGCCGTTTGGATAGGGCGTGGGGAAAAGCGGGGTCAGCTGCACCGAGGCCGAGGTGTCGGTCTGCACCCCCGTCACCTGCGCCCCAGCCGCGGACGCCATCAGCGATAACCCGACAGCAATCGCAACGCTAAGTCGGTTCATATCGTCATCCTGGCCAACCCTGTGTCGGCAGGAAGATTTTAGTCCCTAAGCGTCGTGGTTGAAATCAAATGCCACAGTTAGGAGAACAGGATTTACCTATCCGGCGAATAGCGCGAAACTATTGTACAGCTTGTGTGCAGTAGAGTGGCGCTGCTAGCCCGGTATCACCAGCTTCCGGTGCCGATAGCTGACGTGCCACTCGTCCAGATCCTTCAGCATCGTGGCTGCGGAATCCTCCGCCGCACGCGCCGCGGTCGCCAGGTCCATCGGATGTGAGCGCAGCCGCTTCGCCAGGATCTGCAGCCGCTCGGCCGTGGCCTCCGACCGGCCGGCGGCGCCCGAGAAGTCCGCATGGCCGCGAATGCCGAACAGAGCCGAACCGATCGTCGGCAGGCCCGCTGAGATCACCGTCAGCACGGTTCCCGACAGGCGCGGTATGTCGAGGTGCAGCGAATGACCGATCAGCCCATAGATGCCGAACGCGATGGCGACGTAGAAGATCGCGGTGCCGACCTGGTGCAGGCGGTGGTCCAAGTGATGCATCCGCTTGGCGTTGGCGTGGTTGTAGGCGATCTGGGAATCCAACTCATGCACCGCGACCTGTTCCGCAAGCAGTTGCACTTCCTCCGGCGATCCAAGCGCGGCGGGAGCGGGCAATTGGCGCCAGAGCGCCTGGGCGTACCAGTCGGTCCACTTGGTGACGCCGGTGGGGCTCAGGCTGAAGCCGGGAATGGCGGCCCCCAGCAGCCTGAGGCTGCGTAGCGGCCTTAGCCGTTCGGCCAGGTAGCGATAGTCGAGCCAGCGCCGGTGCCAGTTCAAGCGTCCGCCATAGGTGGTGTTGATGATCAGCGCCGCGATGGTGACCAGTTCGCCGACGCCGAGGATAGCCTTCAACTCGTGGTGGACCAGCAGGCCGGCCAGAGCCAGCAGCACCGAAAAACCGGCGGCGGTGTAGTTGAACACCAGCCCGCCCCGATAGGTCTGGGCGTAGTGGGTGGCGAGCGCGTCGCTCCAACCGTAGGCCAGCTCCAGTGCGTCGAGACCGGCCTGCGACTCGGCCGAGGTGCCGATCCCCTTGCGGAACTCGGCCCACTCGGTCTTCGCGGCGTGGGCGTAAGGCTGCACACGGAACTGCGATCTGCTCATCGGACGCGTGCCGGTCAGCGCCAGCATGAGCGGATATTCGGGACGCAGCCGGAAGAGCCGCTGCCGTTCGCCGAAGAACAGCCGCAGGCTTATCCGGTCCTCCGGTGCGCGCGGCGGCGCCAGCATGCGGTTTGCGACTTCCAGCAAGCGGGCGGCGTCGCAGTGGCGCTGTGGGGCGC
>JBOHKZ010000237.1:0-2168 GCA_050729355.1 Phenylobacterium sp.
CGAGGGTTGATTTGCCTCTCCGCCTGCGTCATCCCATTTAGGGAAGACGGGGCGACAGGAGTGACATCATGCTGATCAAGCGCAGGAAGGGCTGGGAACTGCCCGAGCGCGAGGCCACGTCGGAGAGTCTCTATCTCGACCGGCGTACCCTCGTGAAGGCGATGGGACTGGGCGGCATCGCGCTGGCAGCACCTGGCATCGCCCTCGCCGATGCCGATCCGTCGGCTGGCAAGTACCCGGTCAAGCGCAACGACACGTTCGGCGACCCGGGCGGCGCGATCACCGCCGAGAAGCTCGCGACGACCTATAATAACTATTACGAATTCGACACCGACAAGAGCATTTACCGGGCTGCCCAGAAGCTGCCGATCCGTCCCTGGACGATCAAGGTGAGCGGCAAGGTCGACAAGCCGTTCGAGATCGGCTTCGACGATCTGCTCGCCAGGATGCCGCTCGAGGAGCGTGTCTACCGCCACCGCTGCGTCGAGACCTGGTCGATGATCGTGCCGTGGTCTGGATTCCCGCTGAAGTCGCTGGTCGAGTTCTGCAAGCCCGTCGGCAATCCGAAGTACGTCGTGATGCAGACGGTGTCGAACCCCAAGGTGATGCCGGGCCAGAAGGACTTCCTCTATCCCTGGCCCTACACCGAGGGGCTGGCGATGGACGAGGCTGTGCACGACCTCGCCTTCATCGCGACCGGCCTCTACGGCAAGCCGATCCCCAGGCAGAACGGCGCGCCGCTCCGCCTCGTGGCGCCGTGGAAGTACGGCTTCAAGAACGTGAAGTCGATCGTCAGCATCGAATTCACCGACAAGCGGCCGGTCTCGTTCTGGGAGAAGCTGGCCGACAATGAATACGGCTTCTGGGCCAACGTGAATCCCCAGGTGCCGCATGCGCGCTGGAGCCAGGCGACGGAAAAGCCGCTGGGCAGCGACAACCGCATCCCGACCCGACTCTACAACGGCTATGCCGAGTTCGTGGCCGGGCTGTATACGGACCGCAAGGCAGAAAAGCTCTTCATGTAGGACGCGCGCCACGAACCCCTTTCTTTCATACTCCTCTCCCCTGATCGGGGGAGAGGTTGGGTGACGGGGTTGTGCACGGTCTTCACTTTCACCTCTCCCCTAGCGGGGGAGAGGAACATGAGGCTAAAAATGGCCTCGGCCAGCACGGCCTTGGGAGGAAATGTGAAGCTCAACCGCCGTACCGCTCTGGCGGGCGCTGCGCTGCTGCCGTTCGTGAGCGCCGCGCGGGCTGAGGAATTTCCGACCAAGCCGATCAAGATCGTCGTGCCGTTTGCCGCAGGCAGCGCCACCGACCTCGTTGCGCGTGGGCTGGGCGCCAAGCTGCAGGAGATCCTGAAGCAGCCGATCATCGTCGACGACAAGCCGGGCGCTTCCGGCCAGCTCGGCGCGTCCGCGGTCGCGACAGCACCGGCCGACGGCTACACGCTGATGATGGGAACGAACACCACCAACTCGGCCAACGGCGCACTGTTCAAGAAGCTTTCCTATGACCCGGATAAGGATTTTGCGCCGATCGCGCGTTGTGTGACTGGCGTCAATGCGCTGGTCGTGAACAACGACCTGCCGATCAAGTCGGTCGCCGACCTTGTCGACTATGCCAAGAAAAACCCCGGCAAGCTCAACTACTCCGAGGCGAGCGCCTCGCAGCGCCTGTCGGCCGAGATGTTCAATTCGTTGGCCGGCGTGAAGATCGAGCGGGTACCCTACAAGGCAAGCCCGCAGGCGCTGGGTGATGTCGCCTCCGGCCAGGTCCAGCTCATGTTCCCCGATCTCCCGCAAGCGCTGACCCAGATCCAGGCCGGCCGGGTGCGCGGGATCGGCGTCACCGGCCCGCAGCGCACCACGGTGGCGCCCGATCTGCCGGCCATCGCCGAAACGGTGAAGGGTTACTCGCTGGTCTACTGGCTGGCCGTGTTCGCGCCGGCGGCCACACCCAAGGACATCCAGAAAGTGCTGGCCGATGCCATCGCCGAAGCGCTCAAGGATCCGGCCACCGCCAAGGCGATGACCCAGGGCCGCATGGAGATCGCCCCGCTCGCGCTGGACGAGTTCGCCGCCTACGTGAAGACCGAAACCGCCTGGTGGACCAAGGAGATCAAGGCCGCCGGCATCGAGCCGGAGTGAGCGACACCATGAGCAAGG
>JBOHKZ010000238.1:0-9235 GCA_050729355.1 Phenylobacterium sp.
GCCGGGCTGTGTCCCTGGCGCTACTGAAGGCCGGTTGGTCGGTGGGTTTGGCGGGCCGCCGGGTCGAATTTCTCGAAGAGACGGCGGCGCTCGCGGGCGATTCGGTGGGACGAGCGCTCGTCCAGGCCACGAACGTCGCGGACGACGCATCGGTGCGCGCGCTCTTCGAGGCGGTGCGCGATCGCTTCGGACGCCTGGACCTGCTGTTCAACAACGCCGGGACGGGCGCGCCGCCCGTGCCCCTGGAAGATCTTTCCGTCGAACAGTGGCGACGGGTCGTCGACATCAACCTGACCGGCGCCTTCCTCTGCACCCAGGCCGCATTCCGGCTGATGAAGTCCCAGGACCCGCGCGGCGGACGGATCGTCAACAACGGCTCGATCTCGGCGCACGTCCCGCGGCCGCGGTCGGTCGCCTACACCGCCACGAAGCACGCGATCACCGGCCTCACCCGCTCCACCTCGCTGGACGGCCGCGCCTACGGCATCGCCTGCGGCCAGATCGACATCGGCAACGCCGGCACCGACATGACCCGGGCCATGAGCAAGGGGGTCATGCAGGCCGACGGCTCGATCGCCGCCGAGCCGGTCATGGATGTCCAGGCCGTGGCCGACGCGGTGCTCTACATGGCCGGCCTCTCCCTCGAGGCGAACGTCCAGTTCATGACCGTGATGGCCACCGACATGCCGTTCATCGGCCGCGGCTGACGCTCGAATTGCCGCTACGGCAATCAATTCAAGCCTGACAATTGTGCAATGCAGCGATCTCGCGCCGCGTCGCACCATAATCGTTGATCACTCAAGAATCGTCTGGCAGCTTGGGGTCAGGCGATCAGGTCGACGTCAGTTTCCGACCAGCGCCTAGAGGAACGCCGCGAAAGGGGTTGGCAGCAACCTCAATCCGGAACCGAATCCATGATCCGTATCATCACCCTGGCGGCGACCGCCGCCCTCCTCGCCCTCCCCGCGAGCGCTCAGTCCACCGAGAAATCCATCCGCATCTCCACGGCGGGAAAGTCCGTCGAGCAGGTCAGGCTGGAAGTCTTCAAGGCCGCAAAGCGCCTTTGCGCCAACGAGACCATCAGCTCGACCTTCCCGGCCGAAGAGATGCGCGCCTGCATGAAGAACACCATGCGCACCACCCTCGCCCAGTCATCCGACCCGGCGCTGAAGCTCGCCTCGCGCTAGGTCTCAGTCCGCGAACTGCGGTTCGCGCTTCTGCAGATTGGCCATCACAGCCTCGACCTGGTTGGCCGAGCCGATCAGCGCGCCCTGCTCCTTGCTCTCCGCGAGCAGGATTGCGTGCTGGTCGGCTTCGGCCGCCAGGTTGAGCAGCCGCTTGCCGCCGCGGATCGCATCCGGGTTCTTGCCGGCGATCTCGCGGGCCAGCGCCAGGGCGTCGGCCCGGGGATCGGCGCAGACGCGAGTGGCCAGGCCCATGGCTACCGCCTCCTCGCCGCCGAAGATGCGGCCGGTCCAGGTCAGTTCGCGGGCGACGTCGTCGCGGACGAGGCCGCGCATCAGCACCATGCCGGCCATGTCGGGCACCAGGCCCCATTTGATCTCCAGCACCGCCATCTTCACGTCGGCGGCCACGTAGCGAAGGTCGGCGCCCAGGGCGAGTTGGAAGCCGCCGCCGAACGCCACCCCATGCACCGCGGCGATCACCGGCACGGGGATCTCGCGCCAGACCATGCAGGCGTGCTGCGCCCGGTTGGAGCCGCCCTCGGTCCGTTTGCGGGTGAGCAGCGCGTTGGACGCCTCGTCCCCGCCGCCCTGCCGCTGGCCCGACGCCATCGCCTGGAAACGGCCCATGTCGAGGCCGGCGCAGAACGCACGGCCCTCGCCTGAGAGCACCACGGCCCGCACGCCGGCCTCCGACTTCAGCCGCTCGCCCGTCTCGATCAAGGCCGAGAACATGGCGTCGTCGAGCGCATTCATCTTGTCGGTGCGCACCAGGCGCACGTCGGCGACGCCGCCCTGGATATCCACCGTCACGCGATCGTTCATGAAAACCTCCCTCAGGCCGCGGTCAGCAGATAGCCGACGCGGGGAAAATGGACTTGGACCAGATTGAGCTCGCCGCACTCGCGGGCGACGACGATCCTGTCGGCCGTCACGGCGACGAGGCTGCCCTGGACGGGATCGCGGCCATAGTCGTCGGCTCGCACCGCGACGGCGTCGCCGGGCTTGAAGAACTCGTCGGGATCGCTGCGGGGGGCGACGCCCGGCGCGGCGGTCATGGCGATATTCAACGCCTCGCCCGGCGCCATCTCGGTGCGCTTGCCGTGGCCGATCGCGACCATCCGGTCGCGCCAGGCCTGAGTCTTGGAGAGGCCCTGCAGCAGCATCGCGGCGACACCGGGGGCCGCGCGGCCGAGCCACCAGACGTTCATGTAGGCTGCGACATCGGCGAGCGACGGCTTTGATCCGCCAAGGAAATCCCCGCCGGCCAGGCCCTGCTCTATCCAGGTCGCCTGGGCGCGCCACTGGGTCTTCATCGGACCGGCTACGGCCTTCATGGCCTGCAGGTCGAACGGCCGCCCGGAGAGCTTTTCCCGGTCGTCCAGAAACTCTCGCGGCACCTGCTCGCCGATCTCGCCGAACACCACCGCCACGGTCGCCTGGAAGAACAGGCGGTCGGCCCAGAGATTGACCGCCCAGTCACCGCCGTGGACGACCGGCGGCTTCGGCGCGCGCGCCTCCAGCTCGGCCAGGATCACCTGGGTGTCGCAGTAGACGTCGGCGCCGATCTGCATCACCGGGATCCGCCGATAGCCGCCGGTCAGCGGGATGAGGTCGGGCTTGGGCATGATCACCGGCTGGATCACCGATCGCCAGGCCAGCTTTTTCAGCCCCAGCATGACCCGGACTTTCTCCGAGAACGGCGAGGTGTCGTAGTGGTGCAGGATGATTTCGGCGGTCATGGTTCAACCTAGCTCAGGACAGGGTCCGGCGCATGATGTGCTCGACGTGGCCGAGCGGCTTGTCGGGGATCGTGGCGATGCACTCGAACCCCAGGCGGGCATAGAAATCCGGCGCCTGGAAATCGTAGGTGGTCAGGAACATCAGCCGGCAGCCCCGGGTCTGCGCTTCCTCGATCGCCCGCGCCATCAGCGCCGAGCCCAGGCCATCCTGCCGGCGGTCGGGATGCACCCAAAGCGTCTTCACCTCGCAGATGCCGCCCCAGGTGTAGCCCGCCGCGGCCGCCACCAGCTCGCCCGCCTCCTCGACCACGAAGCCCAGGTCGAGTCCGTCGCGATAGCCGGTCGCGTCCATGTTGAATTCGTAGAGCCGCTGCTCGACGGCGGCGCTGTCCAGGTCGTGGCGCGCGACGACCTCCATCGGCTCAGCGGAACGCCGGCGCGAAGCGGATGTTGTCGCGCTCCAGCCCCTTGATCACCACGTCCACGCCGCCGGACTTGATCATCCATTCCAGGCGGTGATCGCGGTATTCCCGCTTGAAGAGCCCCTTCTCGACCAGCTCGGCCACGTTGCTCATCGCCGACGCTTTCACCATCGCCAGCACCTCGGCCACGGTCGCCGTCACCGAGGGCCGCTCGTTGGCGCGGGCCAGCCAGTCGGCGAGCCGCGAGCCCTCCGCCGGCTGGTGGCCATGGCCGCGCGAGCCGTTGACGAAGGGGACCACCGAGAGGTCGCCCCACCCGAAGGTCTCGCCGTTGAACCAGGTGCGGTCGCCAAGCTGGCGTTCCAGCCAGCCGAAGAAATCCTCGGTCTGGGCCTTGGCCGCCGCCTCGATGGCCGCCGCCTGCTCGCCCTCGGCGCGCTTAAACCAGCGCAGCTCCGAGAGCCCCCAGTTGATCGCCTCGAAGTGGGTGTCCATCACCTCTTCGAGCATCCGGACCCGTGCGCGATCGGCCGCCGACGCGGGGCGCAGCGGGACGTCCGGATAGGCGTCCTCCAGGTATTCCAGGATGATCGTGGAATCGAAGACGCTGAGGTCGCCGTCCACCAGGGCCGGCGCCTCGGCGCGGGGGCTGGCCGCCAGGAACGCGCCCTGCGCCCCGCCCGCGCCCAGGCCGCCGGGCATCAGCGTTTCGAAGGGGATGCCCTTCTCCCGCATGGCGATCTTCACCTTCTGCGCATAGGGCGACAGCGGGTGTTCGTAGAGCGTGATCATGCTCGGATCCTCATGACGGAAACGCCTCCGCGCCTTCCGGCGCATGCTTGAGCTGGGACGCCTTGGCCGCTTTGAAACCGGGCCGGGCCTGCAGCCTCGACCAATAGGCGGCTATCGCCGGCGTGAACTCGGCGTCGAGGCCAAGCTGTTCGGCCAGCAGCAGGGCGTAGCCCACCGAGATGTCCGCAGCGGTGAACCGCCCGGCGCAAAGCCAGTCGCCGGCCTGCAACGCCCGGTCGACAGCCCGCAGCCGCGCCAGGAACCACTTGGCGTAGTCGTCGGCCACCACCTCCGCCTTGCCCGGCTCGAAGCGGCGGTAGCGCAGCACCAGCGTCTGCGGAAAGGTCAGCGTCGCCTCGCCGAAATGCAGCCAGTTCAGCCAGGCGCCATAGGCCGGATCGCCCACCTCGACGGCCAGCGGGCTCGGGCCATGCCGGGTGCCGAGGTACTGCACGATGGCCGCGGACTCGGTCATGAAGGTTTCGCCGTCGACCAGCGCCGGGATCGTGCCCAGCGGGTTCACCGCCATATATTCCTTCGCCCGGTAGCGCGGCGGGAACGGCATGACCGTCAGTTCGTAATCCAGGCCGAGCTCCTCCAGGGCCCAGAGCGGCCGGAACGAGCGTGCGTCGGCGCAATGGTAGAGCCGGATCATCCGCTCAGCTCTCGCGCTTGGCGTAGTTGGGCGTGCGCTTCTCCAGGAAGGCCTGCACGCCCTCCTGGAAGTCGCCGTCGGAACTGGCCAGGATCTGGTTGCGGTCTTCCATGGCGATCACCGCCTCGAGGCCGCCGGCGTCGATGGCGTGGTTCAGCGCTTCCTTGGTCAGCCGCAGGCCGAGCGGGGTCGCATGCAGCATGTCGGTGACGAAGCCCTGCGCCTCGGCCTCCAGTTGCTCGGCGGGCACGATCCGGCTGACCAGCCCCAACTGATAGGCCCGTTCAGCGTCGATGAAGCGGCCCGTCAGCATGTATTCGGCCGCCACCGAGGACCCGACCATCCGCGGCAGGAAATAGCTCACCCCGATGTCGCAGGCCGAGAGCCCGATGCGGATGAAGGCGGCGTTCATCCGGGCCGTCGGCGTGGCGATCCGGACGTCCGAGGCGAGCGCCAGCGCGAACCCGCCGCCGGCCGCTGCGCCGTTCACGCAGGCCACGATCGGCTGCGGACAGCGGCGCATGGCGATGACGATCTCGCTGATCTCCCGCTGGCGGGTCAGGCCGGCGCCGATCGAGCGCGGCGCCTGCGGATCGCCGCGCTCCTTCAGGTCGAGGCCGGCGCAGAAGGCGTCGCCCGCCCCGCGCAGCACGACCACCCGCACGTCGCGTCGCCAATAGAGGCCGACGAAGAACTCGCGCAGCTCGTTCACAAGGCCTCGGGAAAGCGCGTTCAGCCGGCCGGGCCTGTTCATGGTCGCCCAGACCACCTCGCCATCCTGCCGCAGCTCCAGGTCGGCCATCTCAGAGCCCCTTCAGCCAGGGGATCAGCAGCGCGTTCACTTCCGCCGGCCGTTCCTGCTGGGTCCAGTGGCCGCAACCTGGCAACACATGCACGCCGCGCAGATCGGTCACGTGCTGGCGCATGAAGGCCCCCGGGTCGGCGATGCGGCCAAAGCCGTTGAACGCCGGATCGCGGTCGCCGCCGATCAGCAGCGTCGGCATCTCCAGCTTGCGGTCCTTGAACTGCTGCAGCCAGGCGAAGTCGCGCTCATGGTTGCGATAGCGGTTGATCGGCCCTCGGAACCCGCTCTGCTCGAACTCGCCGACGTAGTAGTCCAGCGCGTCATCTGGCAGCCATGCGGGGAAGACGCCCGGATCGACCATGCCCTCCAGCAGGGTGGCGTCCACGCCCTTCTGCGGCCAGGTCCCGGCCGGCGCATCGCCGGAAATCCCGTAGTAGAACTTGCGCAGGAAATCGCGCACGTCCGCCTCGGCCTCCGCCTCCGGCGGGCCGACCTTTTGGAACCAGGCCTGATAGAAGAAGTGGCCTTTCTGGGTGAAGGCCTCGTCGAAGATCTCGGTAAAGGGCCTGGCCGGTACGCCGGTGAACGGCACCGACAGGCCCGCCACGGCGCTGAACGCCTCGGGGCGCGACAGGGCCGAGTTCCAGACGATCGGCGCCCCCCAGTCGTGACCCACCAGGATCGCCGGCGCGCCGGGCTGCAGCGCCGCGGCCACGCCCGCCACGTCGGCGGTCAGGCTTTCCATGTCGTAGGCGGCGATCGGCTCGGGCTTGTCCGACCCGCCATAGCCGCGCACGTCGATGGCCGCCGCCGTGAAGCCGGCCTCGGCGATGGGCGTCATCTGATGGCGCCACGAAAACCAACTCTCCGGGAAGCCGTGGACCATGAGCACCAGCGGGCCCTCGCCTTCGATGGCGACCCGAAGGCGCGCGGCGCCGGCGTCGATGTTCTTGAACTCTGGCATTCCGTCTCCCTTGAGCCGCCATGCTTCCCCCGCCCCGCGGCCGTGGCAAGGGTGACTTGGCGTCAGCGTTGACCTCCCCGCCCCGCGTGCGAGCATCGCGGTGGGAGGACGGCGCAATGGAAACCATGGCCGAACGCACCGCGGGCTTCGAATGCGTCGCCTGCCGACTGGACGGCCACGTCGCCGTGATCACACTGAACCGACCGCATCGGCGCAACGCCCTCAACTACCAGGCCTACGCCGAGCTGGAGGCGGCCTTCCGCGTCGCCTCGGACGACCCCGGGGTCCGCTGTGTGGTCGTCACCGGCGCCGATCCCGCCTTCTGCTCCGGCGACGACGTCGGCGAGATCATGGCTGGGCCGAAGGCGGTGTCCGACCGGCCGCCCCCTACGACCTTCCAGCCGACGCCTGCCGCCATGGCGGCCCTGGAATGCACAAAGCCGGTGATCGCCGCGGTGAACGGGGCCGCGGTCGGCTGGGGCATGGAGCTCGCGCTCTTTGCCGACATTCGCCTTGCCTCCGATAAGGCGAAGTTCGGCGAGCTCTTCGTCAAGCGCGGCCTCGTTTGCGACATCGGCGGCTTCTACCGGCTGCCGGCCGTCGTTGGCCCGGCCAAGGCGGCCGAGCTGCTGTTCACTGGCGACATCTTCGACGCCGCCGAGGCGCTGCGCCTGGGCCTCGTCAGCGAGGTCCTGCCGCACGACGACCTGATGCCACGGGCGCTGGCCCTGGCCGCCCGCATCGCCGCCAACCCGCCGCTGGCGGTCCAGCGCCTGAAGGCCGGGCTGAACCGCACCGCCTACGGCGATCCGCACGAAATCGGCGCCTGGGCGATCGAGAACATCCGTGACCTGATGCGGACCGAGGATCACCGCGAAGGCGTCGCCAGCTTCCTCGAGAAGCGCGAGCCGGTCTTCAAGGGGCGCTAGGCGATGAACGAACTCGATTTCAGCGGCAAGGCGGTGTTGGTCGTCGGCGGCTCCAGCGGCATCGGCAACGGCATCGCCCATGCCTTCGCCGATCGCGGGGCGGCGGTGCACGTCTGGGGCACGCGGGCCACTGCGGAAGACTACGACGACGTCGAGGGCTCGGATCTCGGCGGCCTGGCCTACGCCCAGGTCGACGTCGCCGACCGCGCCCAGATCGCCCTGGCCGGCGGACCGCCGGTGCTGGACGTCCTGGTGCTCTGCCAGGGCACGGTGATCTATCGCCGCGGCGAGTTCGAGCCGCAGGGCTGGGACCAGGTCATGGCCGTGAACCTCGACAGCCTGATGGCCTGCGCCAACCGGTTCCACGACGCGCTTTCCGACCGCCAGGGCGTGATCATCATCGTCAGCTCAGTCTCGGGCTACACCGCCAACCGCGGCAATCCGGCCTACGCCGCCTCCAAGGCCGGCGCCGTCAGCCTGACCAAGACGCTGGGACAGGCCTGGGCGCGCGACGGCATCCGGGTCGTGGGCCTCGCGCCCGGCCTCGTCGACACCAAGCTCACCAAGGTCACCACCGAGCATCCGGAGCGCCGCGAGGGCGCGTTGCGCTCGATCCCGGTCGGCCGCATGGGCACGCCGCAGGACATGGCCGGCGCCGCGCTTTTCCTCGCCTCTCCGCTCGCCGCCTACGTCGTCGGCCACACCCTGATCGTCGACGGAGGGCTCAGCCTGTGACCGCCAACTCCCGCTCCGTCGCCGGCTCCACCGTGCTGATCACCGGTGCGGCCAGCGGCATGGGCCGCGCCACCGCCGAGGTCTTCGCCGCCGAGGGCGCGCACGTGGCGCTGACCGATATCGCCGCGGAGTCCGTGCGCGAGGTGGCCGACGACCTCGTCCACCGCGGCTTCAGCGCCGAGGCCTGGACCCTCGACGTCGCCGATCCTGCCGCCATCCAGGCGGTCGTGGAGGCCGCCGCCCAGCGGTTCGGCGGTCTCGACATCGTCGTCAACAACGCCGGCGTCGGCGGCTTCGCGGCGATCGACGCGGCCAACTATGAGGCGGTCTGGGACCGGTCGGTGGCGGTCATGCTGACGTCGCACCAGCGGATCATCCGCGCCGCCCTGCCCTGGCTGCGCAAATCGAAGGCGCCGCGGATCGTCAACATCGCCTCCACCGAGGCCCTGGGCGCCACATCGCGAGACAGCACCTACGCCGCCGCCAAGGCCGGGGTCACCGGCCTCACCCGTGCGCTAGCCGTCGAGCTGGGCCGCGAGGGCATCACCGTCAACTGCATCTGCCCCGGCCCGATCCTGACCGGCATGACCGAGGCGATCCCCGAAGCCGACCGCGCGACCTTCGCCAAGCGCCGCACCGCCATGGGCCGCTACGGCCGACCCGAGGAGGTCGCCCACATCACCCTCAGCCTATGCCTGCCGGCCGCGTCATACATCACCGGCGTCACCATCCCCGTCGATGGCGGGCTGATGGCGCGCAACGCCTAACCTGGAGACCGCCCTTGGCCCCTCTGATCCTCGGCCCCGTGATGGCCCTCGTGCTCTGGTCCTTCGTCATGTGGGCCTGGCTCTACGCCACCCGCATCCCAGCCATCACCCGGCTGAAGATTGCCTACGACCCGCGCCGGCCGGCCTCCGAGTTTGACGCCGCCATGCCGCCGGAAGTGCGGTGGAAGGCCGATAACTACAACCACCTGATGGAGCAGCCGACGATCTTCTACGCGACGG
>JBOHKZ010000239.1:0-7962 GCA_050729355.1 Phenylobacterium sp.
GGCCCGCGCGGACCGCCGCCTCGACGTCGGCGCGCGGCTGGCGGGGATCGGGATAGAGCAACAGTCCCACGGCCTCGCGGCCCTCACCGCAGACCACCGCGTCGGTGACCGCCCCGCCGATCGCGCCGATGGCTCCGATCCGCAGGTCGCCGACGCCCACGAAGGTGCCGCTGGCGAGCTTGAAGTTCTCCGAGAGCCGACCGTCGAAGATCATGCCCTTAAGCGGATCGCCGGCGTCCACAAAGCGCGCCGCGTCGCCCAGCACGTAGAAGCCTTCGCTGTCGAACGCCTGCGCGGAGAGTTCGGGGCGGCCCAGATAACCCTGGGTGACCTGCGGCCCCTTGACCCGGAAGTCGAGCTTGCCGGCCTCGGGGACCAGCCGCACCGAGGTGCCCGGGATTGGCAGGCCGATCATGCCCATGCGGTCGTTGTGCCAGTGGACGTTGCAGGCGGTGGGTCCAGTCTCGGTGGCCCCATAGCCGGAGCCGAAGCTGATCTGCTCGCCCACCGTGCGCACCGCCACGGCCTGGATGCGGTCGGCGACCGCCTGGCCCAGCGCCGCCCCGCCATACTGCAGCAGGCGCACGCGTTCGAAGAACCGGCGGGCGAGCTGGTCATCCTTCTCCAGCTCGTCGACGAACAGCATCCAGCCGGCCGGCACCATGTTCTGGTAGGTCGGCGAGACCTCTTTCAGATTGCGCACCGTCTCGCCGAACCGCGCGGCGGTCGGTTGGCCCGCATCGATGTAGAGCGTGCCGCCGCGATGCAGGCCCATGTGCAGGATCGAGTTGGCCCCGAGGCTGTGGCTCCAGGGCGCGGAGTGCACCATCATCGGCGGCTCGGGATCGTCGAAGCAGGCCTCGATCTGGGCGGAGTTCAGCGAGACGTTCCGGTGCGTGCAGATCACCGCCTTGGGCAGGCCGGTGGAGCCGGAGGTCAGCAGGTATTTGGCGTGGTCGTCGGGCGTGGCGGTTGCGGCGGCTGCGCTCGCCTGGAAGAGGCGATCGAGGGCGACGTCGCCCGGCCGCGCATTGCGGGCGGCGACTACCGGCAGACCCGCCAGGGCGTCCGCCGACAGGCCGTCGGCAAACATGGAGGCGTCCTCGGTGTAGACCGCCGCCGGCTTCAGCACGTCGCAGGCGTGGGTCAGGCGGGCGAGATTGGCGCCCTTCAGCCCGTATTGTGGCGAGACCGGCGCGACCGGCATCCCCTGGCTCATGGCGGCGTAGGCGACCAGCGCGTGATCGATCCCGTTGCCGGCGAGGATAAGCAGCGGGCGTTTGCCCACCACGCCCAGTCCGCGCAGGCCGCCGGCGAGCACCGAGATCCGCTCCAGCGCCTCGGCATAGGTCACCGTCCGCCAGCCGTGGCCGGAACGTTCCGCGAGCCACGTCCGGTCCGGCGCGACCTTGGCCCAATGCTCCAGCGCCGCCGTCATGGTCTGGAACCGCGTCGCATAGGGCGTCGGGTTGGTCAGCACCATCTCGCCGCCCGCCCGCGCCTCAACGTCCAGCCGCCGGGGTGCATAGCGGGCGTCGCGGAACGGAGCGGTCGAGGTGCGGAGTTCGGCGTCCATGGGAGCCTTATTCCAAGCGCCGGGCCCGATGGGAAGCACATAGCCCTAGGTTAGGGCTGCGAGCTTCCGTTGCAGGAACAGCCGCTCGGCGGGCGCGGGGCCCAGCGCCAGCGCCGCCTTCAGCGCATCGGCGGCCTCGGCGGACCGCCCGGCTTTGGCGCAGAGCCCGGCGCGGGCCGCCTGGTAGGGGAGCCAGTCGGCCGGAGCGTTCGCCTGCGCCAGCGCCTCGAGGCCCGCCTCGGCTCCAACCGCCTCGCCGATGGCCACGGCCCGGTTCACCGCCGTCACCACATTGGGCCGAAGCTGCAGCAGGACGTCGTAGAGGTCGGCGATGTCGCCCCACGGCGTCGGTCGGCTTTCGGTGCGGCTCAGGTGCGCGGCGTGGATCGTCGCCATGATCTGTCGGGGCCCGGAGCGTCCCAGGTCGGCGGCGCGATCCAGCAGGCGCGCGCCGTCCTCGATGATGTCGCCGCGCCAGAGCGCGGTCTCCTGCTGGTCCGGCGGGACCATGGCGCCCGTGTCGTCCAGCCGCGCCGGCCGCCTGGCCTCGGCGAACCGCACCAGGGCCGCCAATCCCAGCACCTCCGGCTCGTCAGGCGCCAGCTCGGCGAGCAGGCCGGAAAGCCGCAGCACCTCGGCCGCGAACCCCGCCGTCTCGCCGGCCAGGGCGGCGTCCTCATAGGCCTGGGCGTAGGCGATCTCCAGCGTCGCCAGCACCGCCTCCAGCCGCTCGGGCCAGGCCTCGCGATCGGGAACCTCAAACGGCACGCCGGCGTCGCGGATCTTGCGTTTGGCCCGGGTGATCCGCTGCAGCATGGCCGGCTCGGCGATCAGGAACGCGCGCGCCAGCCGCTCGGTGGAAAGGCCGCACACGACCTTGAGCGTCAGCGCCGCGCGGGCGTCGCCGGCGATGGCCGGGTGGCAGCAGACGAAGATCAAGCGCAGACGCTCGTCGGGGATCGGCGCGTCGGCGGCCATCAGCACCTCCTCGGGCGTGGGCTCGGGCGCGGGCGGATCGAGCATGGCCCGCTGGCGGGTCGCGGTGCGGCGCTTGGCGTCGATGGCCCGCCTGAGCGCCGCGCGCCACAGCCAGGCGGCCGGATCGCGCGGCGCCTGGAGAGGCCAGGCGGTCAGGGCCGCGGCGGTGGCGTCGGCGAAGGCGTCTTCGGCCAGATCGAGATCCCGCAGCCGCGCGGCCAGCGCCGCCACGACCCGGGGCCTAGCGGCCGAAATCGCCTCCGCCCAGCGCCGCATGACGTCAGTGCTGCATCAGCGGCCGCACCTCGACCATGCCGCCGTCGCCCACCGGCACCCGCTTGGCCACCGCCAGAGCCGCGTCCAGGTCGGCGACCTCGATCAGGTAGTAACCGGCCAGGTGCTCGCGGGTTTCGGCGAAGGGACCGTCATGCATGGTCTGGACGCCGTCGATGGTCTTGATGGTGGTGGCCGTGGTGATGCCCTGCAGGCCCGAGCCATCCTTCTGGATGCCGGCGGCCCGCAGTTCCTTCGCCAGTTCCATATGCTTGGCGCCGACGGCGCGCATGCGCGCGGCGCGAGCTTCCTCGTCGTCGGTGGCGGGTTCGTAGACCAGGATCATGTACTGCATCGAAAATCCCTCTTCGGGGTTGGAGCTTTGCCGACGCGACGAGCCGCGTCACTTCAGGAGACGGGCGGCCCTGACCGGATTCGACAGGCGCCGTCTCAGAGATCGCGAATGGCGTTGCGCGCGACGGTCAGGCCGGTGAGCACGAGGCCTACGATGATGAACGGCGTGGGGTCTGCATGGGCGGCGGGGAACCGCAGGTCGTAGAGCGCTTCCATGGCCCAGGCGCCGATCGGCTGGGCGAGCTGGGTGATCGCCAGCGCGGAACCGGTGATCGCCACGCCGATCAGGCCGGCGCCCGCCAGCACGCCCGTACGGGCCCAGTGGTTGCTGCTGACCCGCTGCAGGATGGTCTCGGTCATCTCGCGGCGCTGGACGCCTTCGGCTGGCGTCTGGAAGGCGGCGGCCAGGGCCGCTTCGAAGTCGGCGTCATCCATTCGGATCACTCCCGGGTTCGGTCATCAGGACCTTCAGCTTCTTCAGGCCCCGCGTGACGTGAGATTTGACGGTGCCCAGCGGGACGCGCAGCGCAAGCGCGATCTCGTCGTGCCGCAGACCGGCGCCATGGCAGAGCGAGACGCAGAGCCGCTCCGGCGCCGAGAGCCGCTGCAGGGCGCGGTCGAGGTCGAGGCGGGTGATGGAGCCCACCTCCGCGGAGGGGCCGCCGACGTCCATCCCCACCGGATCGGCCATCAGCTCGGTACGCGCCTCGCGGCGGCGGCGCTTGAGGTAGAGGCGGGCGGCGATCTTCATGGCCCAGGTGGAAAACGCCGCCTCGCCCCGGTAGCTGGCGACGCTGCGCAATGCCGCCACCAGGGCGTCCTGGGTGATGTCGTCGGCCACGGCGTCCGAGGCGCCCATCCGCCGCAGCAGGTCGGAGATCACCGGGGCCGAGCGACGCACCAGTTCGCCCGCCGCGCCACGGTCCTCGTGGTCGGCCAGACGCGCCAGCTCTATGTCGCTGAGCGCGGCCCTCATGGCCTGGGCCTGGGTTCGTGACGGCTCCACGGGCTGTGAAGGGTGAGGCGATCAGGACTCGACCACCCGTTTGTCGCCGCGGCTGAGGATGACCAGGGCGATCCCGATACAGGCGGGGATCGCGCCGGCGGCGGCGATCGAGACGCCGATGGCGAGCGCCGGTCCGCCCTCGCTGGTCACGGCGATGAAGACGCAAAGACCGATGGTGGCGATGGCCGCCCCGCAGGCGATCAACAGCACGCCAAGCCGGAAGTCGCGCTGCGGCGTCGGGAACATATGCCCCCCGCCTGGCAGGGCTTTCAGCATCTCCGGCGAGAGCGGATTGCCGCCCAGCGCCGCGGCGTGGACGATGTCCAGCACCCGCATCCGCTCACGCAGGCGGATCAGGTTCGAGAACATGAGGACGATGCCCGGTACGATGAGGGCGATGAGGATCTGGACGGCGACGGGCACGGGGCTCTCCGGACAGCTGAAAGAACGTTGCTGTACGATAGAGGACGCCGGCCCCGATCTGAGATGCAGGCGCTGAAAATTCTTTGCCTCCCACGCATAGCGGGAAGGCAAGGAAGATAGATCAGCCCGCCAGCGTTTCCGCGAAGCGCACCGGTTCGCCCAGGTGCTGGGCGATGACCTCGTCGTCGCGCATGACGACGCGGCCGCGGATGATGGTGGCCATCGGCCAGCCCTTGGCCTGCATGCCGTCGAAGGGGGTCCAGCCCACCCGGCTGGCCATGTCGGCGTGGGCGATGGTGCGCCGCGCCTTCAGGTCGACGATGGTCAGGTCGGCGTCGAAGCCTTCGGCCAGGCGGCCCTTGTCGGCGAGCCCGAACAGGCGGTTCGCGCCATGGCTGGTCAGGTCGACGAGCCGTTCGAGGCTGAGGCGGCCCTCCGCCACATGGGTCAGCATCACCGGCAGCAGGGTCTGCACGCCCGGCATGCCGGACGGCGAGGCGGGGTAGGGCCGCGCCTTTTCTTCCGAGGTGTGCGGCGCGTGGTCTGAGCCCAGCACGTCGGCGACGCCGCTGGCCAGTCCGGCCCAGAGCGCCGCGCGATGCTCGGCGGTGCGGACCGGCGGGTTCATCTGGGCGTAGCCCTTCAGCCGCTCGTAGTCCTCGGGTCCGGCCAGGGTGAGGTGCTGCGGCGTCAGCTCGACGCTGGCGACGTCCTTGTGGGCGGCGAGGTAGGCGATCTCGTCGGCGGTGGTGACGTGCAAGACGTGGATGCGCTTGCCGAGCGCGGTGGCGATCCGCACCAAGCGTTCGGTCGACTGGATCGCCGACTGGGCGTCGCGGACCTCGTAGTGGCTGGTCCAGTCGCCGGTGCGGGCCAGCGGGCGGCGGTCGGCCAGGCGATACTCGTCCTCGGAGTGGAAGGCCGCGCGGCGGTTCACATGCCGCAGCACCTGCTCGATGCCCTCGTCGTCCTGCACCAGCAGGGTGCCGGTCGAGGCGCCCATGAACACCTTGATCCCGCAGCAACCGGGCAGGCGCTCCAACTCGCCCAGCCACTGTGCGTTCTCGTGCGTGCCGCCGACGTAGAAAGCGTGGTCGCAGTGCATGCGCCCCGCGGCGCGGCTGAGCTTGTCGGCGAGCGCGTCGGGATCGGTGGTGGTGGGCTCGGTGTTCGGCATCTCGAACACCGCCACTACGCCGCCCAGGACGGCTGCGCGCGAGCCGGTCTCCAGGTCTTCCTTCCACTCCAGCCCCGGCTCGCGGAAGTGCACCTGGGTGTCGATGACGCCCGGCATGACCGTCAGGCCGGTGGCGTCGAACACCTCGCCGCTGCTCGCCTGCGAGAGGTCGCCCACCGCCGCGATCTTGCCGCCGCGCACGCCGACGTCGGCCAAGCCCCGCCCGGCGTGGTTCACCACCTCGCCGCCGCGCACGATCAGGTCGTAAACCTCAGTCATTCGGGGCCCTAGCCTTCTGCGGTTCGGTTGCGGCCAGGAGCGACTTGGCGGCCGTAGCCACGCTCTCCACGCTCAGGTCCATCATGTGACAAAGCTCTTGCGTGAAGCCCGGGTCAACCGCCCGGATCTGCGCAAACTCGCGGGGGCCGCGGACCACCTGGGCGTCCGGCCCCCAGGGCGCATAGAGCTGCTCGTCGGAGGGGCCGAACAGGCCCAGCGTCGGCACGCCGGCCGCGGCGGCCAGGTGCATGGCGCCGCTGTCGTTGCCGATGAACAGGCGTGCGTGCTTCAGGCAGGCGAAGGCGGTCAGCAGGTCCACCCCGCCGGTCAGGTCGATGAACCGGTTGCGCGCCACCACGTCCAGCAGGCCCCGGGCGACCTTCTTGTCCTCCGGCCCGCCCATGACCATCAGCCGCCCGCCGGCCATCGCCCCGTGGGGTCCCAGCAGCCGCATGGCGATCTGGCTGAACCGTTCCAGCGGCCAGGTCTTGCCGACCCAGTTGGCGGCGGGGGCGACGGCCAGGACCGGGCCCTTTCCGGCGGTCAGTTCCTTGGCGTAGGCCTCGATCTCGGGCGAGGTGAAGATGTAGGGCGCGGCGGGCTCGTCCTCGATGCGCAGGGTGCGCGCGGCCTCCATCACCTTGTGCACCGGCGGGCCGCTGACTTTGCGCTGGACGGCGCGCCGCTTGGTGCTGACGAACCTGGCCATCGCCGAACCCCGCAGGTCGACCACCAGGCCCCAGCGCGTGCCGCGCACCTGGCGCCAGAGATCGAACCAGTGGCTGCCGTCCTTGGCCTTGGCGAACACGATCACCCGGTCGAGGTTCGGGACTTCAGCGAACAGCGGGGCGGCGACCGGCCCGGCGACGATGGTGAAGCGGGCATTGGGGATCTCGTCGGCCAGCCGCTTGATGAGGCCGGAAGACAGCACCGCGTCGCCGATCCGGGTGGCCGTGATGAACAGGATCGGGAAGGAAGAAGCGCGCGCCATCGGCCCTCTATAGGTCGGCTAGTGCTGGCGCTCCACTCCGGCGCACCCCAAATTGCGATCATGGCTGAAGCCCTGACCTACGCCGCCCTCCAGAGCCGTGCACTGATCGCCATCAGCGGACCGGACTGGCGGGCCTTCCTGCAAGGTCTGATCACCCAGGATGTCGAGACGATGGCACCCGGCGAGGCCCGCTTCGGCGCCTTGCTGACGCCGCAGGGCCGGCTGCTCTACGACCTGTTCGTGGTCGGCCTCGAGGACGGCGCCTGGCTGGACGTCGAGGCGCGGCATCGCGACGCCGTCATCCAGCGCCTGATGATGTACCGGCTCCGGGCCAAGGTGGAGCTCCTCCCTTCGGACGTTCCGGTCTCGATCCTTTTCCCCGGAGCGGACAACGAGCCCGGTGAGGGCTGGGTGCGCGACCCGCGTCTGCCCGAACTGGGCTGGCGCGGATACGGCGTCTCAGCGCCCGCCGGCGCTGTCATGGCCGACGAGGCGGCGCGGGAGGCCCAGAAGCTGCGGCTGGGCGTCGCTGGGCCCAACGACTGGGGCTCGGACAAGACCTATCCGATCGAGGCCAACTTCGACCTCCTGAACGGCATCGATTTCCGCAAGGGCTGCTTCGTCGGCCAGGAGACCACCTCGCGGATGAAGCGGCGCGGCCAGATCAAGAGCCGGATGCTGCCGATCCGCTTCGAAGGACCGCCCCCGGCGCCGGGGTCCGAAATCCTGGCGGGGGACCTCCGCGCCGGCGAGGTGCTCTCGGGCGCCGACGGCGAGGCGATGGCGCTCGTCCGGCTGGACCGGGCGCTAGGCGGAAACTTGACAGTGGACGGGCGCTCTGTGGTGCTCGACCAACCGGCCTGGTTCCTGGAAGCTCTCGGCGAGCTCACGCCCTAGTTCCTCCC